>NZ_JAVRKK010000148.1:0-5005 GCF_031962545.1 Candidatus Igneacidithiobacillus taiwanensis | reverse complement strand
GCTACCCGGTAAAACCCCCGGATCCGGTACCCGACATGTTGAACCTGCATGGCACTCCTCCCTCGCCAAAGAAGTGCCAAAGGTTTGTGAACTTATGCATGACCGCAGCGATTGGGCTATGCTCTTACGTGGTTCGGTTTTGATGACGCGAGGAGCGGCGTAGGTGACTATTGCGTATCCTGCCCTGGGTCGCCTGGCGCAGGCCCTGAACCATCCCCTGCTGTTCATCGATCTAGAAACGAGCGGCGGGCATCCCGAGCGTGATCGCATCATCGAGATTGGACTGATCGCTATAAACGAGCAGGGCGAGGCGCAGGAGTGGCAGCAGCTTATCGATGCTGGCTGCAGCATCTCCCCCCACATCCGGGCATTGACCGGCATCCATCCCACGATGCTGACGGGTATGCCTAGTTTTTCGCAAGTCTGCGATCAACTCGGCTCTTTTTTGCAGGATAGCGTCGTCATCGCCCATAACGCGCGCTTCGATGCCGCCTTTCTCCGCCAAGAGTTACGGCGTGTGGGTTCCGCATGGTCCAGTAAGCTGCTATGCAGTCTAAAAATCTCCCGCACCCTCGAACCCGCCGAGAAGAAGCACGGTATCGATGCGCTGATCCATCGCCACGGCCTCGACTGCGCGACACGCCATCGTGCCCTGGGTGATGCGCGGGTGGTGGCGCAGTATCTCGAAAAAATGGCGACGCAGCGCTTTGCCGATCTTCTCTATGCCTGCCAAGCCCAGTGGCAACGCACAGGGTTGCCACCGTGGATCGACGCCGGGATCATCGAAGACATCCCCAACCGCTGCGGGGTTTACCGGTTTTACGGGGAGAACGACCTTCCGCTCTACATCGGCAAGAGTATTCATTTGCAGAAGCGAGTGCTCCAGCATTTTCGCAATGATTTTCGGGAGATGCGGGAGATGCAGTTGGCGCAGCAGGTGCGGCGTATCGAGTGGACTGAAACCGCCGGAGAACTCGGGGCCTTGCTGCTTGAGTCGCGTCTCGTCAAGGAGTTGCAGCCCATTCTCAATCGGCAACTGCGCCGCCAGCAACGGATCTGTTCTATCTACTGGAACCCCGATGGCAAAACAGGCCCAAGCATTCTTTGTGGCAAAGAGATCGAGCCCGGCCGCTGTTACGGGGTGTTTCGCAGTCGTCACAGCGCGCGTGCGGCGTTACGCGATCTTGCCGAGGAAGTAGGCGCTTGCGGCATCCGTCTCGGTCTGGAAGCTGGCCCAGGACCTTGCTTCAATTATCAACTCCATCGTTGTCGAGGTCTCTGTGCAGGGACCGAGAGCGTGCAGGAGCATGACGAGCGTCTGCGTGGCGCGTTGGAAAGATTGCTGATTCGGCAATGGCCCTACGCCGGACCCATCGCCATTCCCGAGGGCGGGGCCGGCGCCACATTCCACGTCTTTGATCAGTGGCACTACCTTGGTATGGCCGATGCAAAGACCTGGGATACGCAGACCTGGACATCGTCGTCAGAACCCTTCGACATCGATACCTATCGCATTCTTCTGCGCTATCTGCGCAAGCCCAATGCCAAGTTTTACGTGCCGTCAGCTGCCGGCGCGGCACGCTAGCAAGCACTTCTATTGCTTTAGCGACACGCCTTGGTCTATAGTTCGCATCCTCTTACCAAAGAGACTCGCTCCCATCGTCTAGTGGTCTAGGACACCGGCCTCTCACGTCGGTAACAGGGGTTCGAACCCCCTTGGGAGCGCCACCTATTTCTTCTGTAGCAGTCAGTTGCCCACCTTGGGTTACTTCGCCCTTCTGTGCTAGCGTGCCCACTCCGCTAGCTACAAGAGAGGCACAATGAAATTCCAAGTAAAGACGCTCCTCGCGTCGCTATGGATTCTGACATTTCCTACGTTGAGCATGGCCGCCGCCAGCCATCCCCAGGGCTTTAGTGGCAATCTTGGCCTAGGCTTTAGCAGCAGCACGGGTACCAGCCAGGCTCTTAGCCTGAATACCGCCGGCGAGCTCTATTGGCTTCGCGGTCCGTGGTCGAACGAGAGCAATCTCGCGTACAACTATGCGCGCAGCGATAGCGAAGTCTCCGCAGATCGATTGGCACTCGGAAACAGCACCCGGTACCTGTTCGGCAAGAATACCTATGCCTTCGGGAGCGTCGATTATGTGCGTAATCACTTCGATGGCTATTACTATCGTGTCGATGAATATGCCGGCCTTGGCCACTATCTCTACCCGGCCGAAAACATGCGGCTGGCCTTACAGGCGGGCGTCGGTGCGCGCGAGGCTCATCGCATTGGCTATGCCTCCGAAGTCGATCCCCTTGCCCGGCTGTCGGCCAAATATCGTTGGCAAATCAGCAAGGGAGCCAAACTGACGGAAGCCGTGGATGCGGTGCTGGTTCGCAGCGGTGCCAACACCTATCAGTCCTTGCTGGCCCTCGATACCCCGCTACTGGGTAGCCTGGGGATGCGCTTTTCCTTTTTGGCGACCTACAATGCGCAGGTGGCCACAGGGTACAAACCCTTCAATACCCTGACCGCCGTCAATTTGGTCTACCATTTTTGAGGAGTAACGACATGCGCCACTCAGGACGCGCTGCCAACGAACTGCGCAGCATCCAAATCGAACGCGGATTCACCAAACATGCCGAGGGTTCGGTGCTGATCAGCTTTGGCGACACGCGGGTGCTCTGCACCGCCAGCGTCGAGGAAAAGACGGCGCCCTTTTTACGCGGCTCCGGCCAAGGCTGGATTACCGCCGAATACAGTATGCTGCCGCGGGCAACCCAAAATCGAACCCAGCGCGAAGCAGCAAAAGGCAAAATTGGCGGGCGTACCCACGAGATTCAGCGGCTGATTGGGCGTAGTCTGCGCGCTGCGGTCGATCTGAAGGCCTTGGGCGAACGCAGCATCTGGCTCGACTGCGATGTGCTGCAGGCCGACGGTGGCACCCGCACGGCAAGCATCACCGGTGCTTGTGTCGCCCTTGCCGACGCCATCGATGGCTTGCTGCAGCGCGGCCTGCTCACCAGCAATCCGTGGCGGCATTGGATCGCGGCGGTCTCCGTTGGCATCTTGGCAGGAACCCCCATCCTCGACCTCGACTACCTGGAAGACAGCAGCGCCGATGTCGACATGAATTTGGTCATGACCGACGATGGTCGCTTCGTAGAATTGCAGGGAACCGCCGAGGGTACGCCCTTCGACGCCAATCACATGGCCGACATTCTGCTGTTGGGGCACAAGGGCATTAGCGAACTCATTGCCTTGCAAAAGCGTGAGTTCCCATCATGGTGAGGCGCATCGTGCTTGCCAGCCGCAATCCCGGTAAGCGACGGGAAATAGAGCCTGCCTTTCAATCCCGCGGTTGGGAGCTCCTCGACCTCGATCATCTAGGCCTAGAAAGCCCGGAGGAAACGGCAACAACCTTTGTCGAGAATGCCTTGCTCAAGGCGCATCACGCAGCCAAGCAAAGCGGTCTGTGGGTGCTCGCCGAGGATTCGGGGCTCTGCGTGCCAGCTCTGGGTGGCCGGCCGGGTGTGTACTCGGCACGTTTTGCGGGCGACGAAGCCAGCGATGCCGCCAACAATGCCCAACTTTTGGCAGAGATGCACAGCCTCGCAGGCCCCGATCGCAACGCCTATTTTGTTTGTGTGATGGTCCTGCTGCACGGGCCCGAAGATCCCCTGCCGGTGATCGGTACGGGCCGGTGGGTGGGCAGCATTGCCACCGAAGCGCAAGGACAAGACGGTTTTGGCTACGACCCAATCTTTCTACCCGATGCAACGCCGGGGCGCAGCGCTGCGGAGCTCGATCGCACGCAAAAAAATCGCATCAGTCACCGCGCCCAGGCTTTGGAATCGGTGTTGCGCGAACTGTAATGGTACGATTCAAACTTCCCAGCCGCGCTCGGCCAGGAGTTGCTTGAGACGGTTCAGTGCGCGTGCCTGAATCTGGCGAATCGCCTCGCGACTGACGCCCAGGCGCTCCGCCACCTCTTCCAGCGTCATCGGTTTATCGCCATGTAGGCCGAAGCGGCAGATCATCACTTCCCGCTGTTTGACATTGAGCTCGAGCAAAAACTCTGTAAGGCACGCGCGCAGGCGTTCTGATCATATCGCTGTGCGGGAGACGGCACGTCATCGGCAATATGATCCATGCGCGTCATTCCCTCGTACAGTTCGTCTTCAAGAGAAGATACGCGAATATCAGCGAAATCAAGGGCGCGCACCGTGCTTTCACGTACCCCCATGGATTCGGCGCGCTTGCGTGTGCGCTCCTTTTGATCGACGGTTTCTTCCTTTTCCTCTTGACCCATTGCGTGCAGGGATTTGGCTAGATAGTCGGGCAGACGAATGAATCGTGAGCGGATCAGGGCACGCTGCATGGCCTCGCGAATCCACCACGTGGCATAGCTGGAAAAGCGCGTGCCCATCCCCTCGCGAAAGCGCTCGGTGGCGCGCATGAGGCCGGTAAAGCCCTCTTGCACCAAGTCGTCTTGGGTTAGCCCTTTGTTACGGTAGGCGCGGGCAATGGACTGCACCAGGGGAATATGGGCTGAGGTCAAACAGGCTCGGGCCGATTCGTCGCCCTCGCGCAAGCGAGCCAGGAGCAGGGTCTCTTCTTCCGCGCTCAAAAAAGGACTCGATTGCTCTGCCGGAAATTCTTCTACGCCAATCTGCGGGCTCGATGCCAAAGGGAACTCAGGGATCTCTGCCCCGGCAATCCCTACATCCCTCTTTTTTGTGCTACGTGCTTTGCCCATGGAGCCCCCGTGCTTTTTCGAGCGAAACTAAAGAAGTAATCGCTAACGTATTAATTCAAAAAATTTTTACTATGCCAATGATATGCGCAGCGAGCAGCTCAATGTCAAGATCCCGTCACCGCATACTCACAAGCAATCTACTCGAGCACATCACACAAGTCTTGCATAAGTTCACAAACCTTTGGCACTTCTTTGGCGAGGGAGGAGTGCCATGCAGGTTCAACATGTCGGGTACCGGATCCGGGGGTTTTACCGGGTAG
>NZ_JAVRKK010000147.1:0-5173 GCF_031962545.1 Candidatus Igneacidithiobacillus taiwanensis | reverse complement strand
AAGTATCTACTATGCGCGGCTTACAGCCGCCGCACTATGGCGGCGTCTGAAGCCTTGCTGAAACCCGCCCCTATCGGGGCTAGAAAAAGCAACAACCCGCCGCGCCCGCCGCCCGTTTTTTAAAAGGCTCATATAAGCCCATAGAGACCAAATTAAGCCGTTGGTAGGCAACCCCATTCCATCCCGCCTTAGAATCGCTTCTAGGGCAAATTTGGGGCCTTTACGGGCATTCTGGTTGCTAGTCCTGGCGACCGTTGCCGTCATGCCGGTTGTGAAGGTAAGTGTCATGCCTGAGCGGGTGCTATGCCGTTCCAGCAAATGCCAGATGCAATCCGATTCATCGGATACCAGCGTCCGGCTCGTGATCCAGTTGTGCCGTGCATAGTTTTATGGTCTGCCAATGGATCGAGGCGGTCTTGGCTTCTGTGCCCATAGCTGGCGGCTGTGCAGGCCTCGACAAAGCAACAAGCCAGCCGTCACGGTGACGCGCCACTGTTGTAAATTTGTATTACTGTAATATTTAATTATTGATATTTATATTACAGTAATAAAAAATATAACCATCACAGTGACAGGGGGTTGAGCCATGCAAGATGAACAGCCAGACCTACCCGGCATCCCGCCCGTACCGAAGAAGCGCGGCAGACCCAAGGTCCACAAAGACCGCAAGGCCGCTGTTAGAGCCGCCGTGAAAGCGTACCGAGAGCGCGAGCGCGCCCGTAGGCAGTCGCCAGAGATCGAGGACCGTGGCGTTATCGACTTGTCAGCCGTACCGGCTTACAAGGTCCGCAGGTGATCGCCAGAGTTTTCCAACAACTCATCTTTTTGCGGTCCTTTCCAACAATGCCCAAGACCTGCCCGAAAACATTGGTCGGGAAGGCCTTGGCGGATGTGTCCATCAAACGGTGGTTTGATGGACTACAAATTGTTGCGTTTCAAGATTGAAACCGCTCCTAGATCTGAGCATTTTGCAAATCCTATCTTTTACAAGGCAAACTCATAAGCTATCAGTCATCACCCGTAGATCCATCCGTATGGCC
Organism: Candidatus Igneacidithiobacillus taiwanensis; assembly: GCF_031962545.1. Taxonomy (NCBI): domain Bacteria; kingdom Pseudomonadati; phylum Pseudomonadota; class Acidithiobacillia; order Acidithiobacillales; family Acidithiobacillaceae; genus Igneacidithiobacillus; species Candidatus Igneacidithiobacillus taiwanensis. The sequence continues at coordinate 4,133 of NZ_JAVRKK010000147.1, read as the reverse complement.
ATCTCTTCATAACCCGAGATTTGATGTCCCCAACGCTCGTTAAGTGGATACGTCCAGAGAGCTACAGGATGGGAAGCCCCTTCGAGCTTCACCTGGAAATTTAATCTTTCCTGGCCTTGCAGTATCAAGTGGCCATAGGTAAACATCATGGGAAGCATCGCGTTATCTTCCGAACCAGCTAGGGATGTATGGGCGTGAACCGTCTGGCCCATATGGTCTTCAATCCGGAGAGTGAGCGTGCCATTGGAAGCGCCCCCATAGTTACTTATCATGATGCCCATACCATGTAACGTGCCTCGAACCCCTACCGGCAACGGAAAACTTCCATGCAGCTCACCTCCAGGCACGAGTGTCAAGGGTTTGGCTTCCATGTGTGGCAACCCATAAGGCACGTCAATCACCATCGGTTCTCTAAGCCAGGGCCGTTGTACCCGTGGCGGCCAAGCCATACTGAAATCTTCCCTTTCCAACGTCAAGTTTGGATTATAGGCGGGATCACTGCGAAGGGCTGCGCCCCAGCGCCATTGCATATAGGCATGTTCCATGGCAAATCGCCGGAGTTTGTGCGGCTGGAGGTCACTACCGCGCGACTTGGATTCATGGTGATAGAGAACCGCATGGGGTAACCAGACATTTCGCCTGCCCATTTCTAGTAGCTTGAGGCAGAGGTCGACATCATTGTATGCGACAGAAAGTTCCGGAGACATGCCGCCAACAGCCTCCCAGTCCTTTTTGCGAAGGAGCATACAAGCTGCGGTCACGGCACAAAAGTTTTGTACCAAGGATGCGCGGCCAAAGTAACCTGGGGATTCTCCCGCCTGCCCTTTGTGCGCATGCGAAGCTATACCCCCGACCCCTAGCACAACTCCACCATGCTGAACTGTGCCGTCTGGATATAGCAGCTTGGCTCCTACCGCACCAATACTATCCCTTTGGGCTTGCCCCAACATCTCACCCAACCAATGCGGGGTTACTACCTCGGTATCATTGTTCAGGAGGCAGAGATAGTCACCCCGCGCCTGCGGCACCGCCCAATTATGCATTGCGGCGTAGTCAAATGGTTGGTCATAGGATACTACACGGCACCCTGGTTTTTTAGAAATATCATTGAAATAAGCCAAAGTATCAGGATCATCACTTTGATTATTGATCACAAGGATCTCGTAATGAGAGTATTCTGTCTTGGCTAAGCTATCCAGGCATTGGCGGAGATCCGACAATCCATTTCTAGTGGGAATGATAATGCTGACCAGGGAGAACTCCCGCACCTCAATACGAGGCAAGTGAAATGCACCTTCACAAGCGCTATCCAGTAAAAAATTTTCCTTTTTTCTGTGCAGGGCTTCAGCTATGGCTTTACTAGCCGCATTCACCACATAAGGTTTGGCAGCTAAATTGCTGGCTGTGGAATTGGCGAGCATACGCCAGTGGTACAGCACTACTGGGATATGTCGGATTTTTTCTACAGATAACCCTTCCGTAAAGCGCAGCACCAAGTCCCAGTCCTGGCTCCCTTCAAATCCTTCCCGAAATGCGCCAATCTGAAGCACTCGATCTCTTTTATAAACACCAAGGTGGCTGATGTAGTTTTGTCCCAGGAGCAGTTCAGGATTCCAGTCCGGCTTGAAATATGGATCGCAGCGACGATCTTTTTCATCAATCTTGTCTTCATCGCTGTAGATCAGCTCCGCCTCTGGATGCTGCATGATTTCTGCGGCCACCCAATACAAGGCATGTTCGGCCAGGGCGTCGTCGTGGTCGAGTAACGCTATGTACTCCCCGGAAGCGAGACTCAGGGCACTGTTGGAGGTAGCAGAAATGTGACCGTTTTTCTCCCGGAAAAGAACTTTGATACGCTGATCCCGGCGTGCGTATTCTTCCAGAATTCTGCGGACATGGGGTTGCGGTGAAGCATCATCTGCAATGCAAAGTTCCCAATGGGGATACCGTTGTTTGCGTACCGATTCGATAGCCAGACGCAAAAACTTCTCTGGTGGATTATAACAGGGCATGATGATAGATATTTTGGGTGGATTCTCCCACGAGGCAATCTGCTGCCCAATGGCCTTGCGGTCGGCATCCGTAAGGGTATCATAGCGTTTGATCCAGGTCTGATAATCCTGCAAGGTTTCTGGCGATAGTATACGCTTACCCAAATGTCGTAGTTTGTGCTTTACCCGGGGCGGAACTGGCAGGCGGTGATACAGGGTTTTGGCGGCCAAATAGCGTTGCGTTTTGCCATGGGGGCTGGATGCAAACAGACCCTTGGTTTGGCGCAAAAGGGCCATCGACTTACGTATCGGTTTGGTTACCCGCCAGGATCTTGACTCAAACACCGAAGCTAGATAAGCGCGCATCCGCTCGGCTTCTTCTTTGGCCTTTGCTAGCCCGCTATCGCGCTCGCTGATGGCCTGGCTGAGGCTGGCGATCTGGGTTTCACGATCTGTCACGGTTTGGTTCAAACGTACCGTCTCGTTGGTGAGGCTGGCGATCTGGCTATCGCGCTCGCTGATGGCCTGGCTGAGGCTGGCGATCTGGGTTTCACGATCTGTCACGGTTTGGTTCAAACGTACCGTCTCGTTGGTGAGGCTGTCGATCAAGTTCAAAGCCGGACGCATTCGGTCAAATTCGATCTCCCATTGATTTAGCCGATCTGGGTGAATAACAGCTTCGATTGAAGATTTCTTATCAACAACCTCAACTAACGCTACATAAACCTCTTTGGCAAGCATAATTGCCGCATAATCGGCAAATATATCTTTTGGTTTATACTTAGAATGGCGAAACTCATCTGTTAAAAAATCATGCTTGAATTTCTCGCTATCTTCTTCAATAACGTCAGTACCTAGAAATTCTGCGATGTCTTTTAAAAACTCATCCGTATTTTCTAAAACTCTATCGTAATCTATAAAAATATAATCCTTGCCGACGATGCATTTCAGTATAGTCAGCACATGCTCGATCCAGAGTAAGTAAGATTTTTCCTTCGGAAATCCATTTCTTTTATATAGAGAGTCAGCTACACTGATAGGATTACGTAGTGCAACGACGTAACGTGGCGCAAAGTCCCCAGCCTCAAATACGCGTTGCCAAAATGGTAACAGTTTAGCAACGCGCGGATCCTTAAATCCAAATTTTTTATATTGATTAAGCTTTTCATTAAGCAATCTTAAGGCTTCTATTAAATAGCCATGCTGGGAGAGGAGAGCTACTTGCTCTGCCTGCAAGGGTCGCACACTGTCCCAAGCATGTCCAATGGCTTTTAGCATTCTCTCGTTTAAATCAACAAGATCTAGATCCTCAAAAAATCCTTTGTCATTAATACCGGCTGCTGGTGGCATCAAGTTATCTCCCAGAGAAATTCCTGCCGCCATAATCCCTCTGGTAATCACGCTTGTCCCACTACGATGCATGCCAAGAACCACTACCAATTCTTTTTGATGGTTGTTACGGTTAAATTTATTGCTCATAAATAAATTCCCAGCGGCTCCTTGATATATTAATCGGCAAGTTACAGACAGAATGTACCATTCTGTCTCATAGGTATACAGCCAACCCAATCGTAATCTACTGATTCCACTGCTATCGAGCAAGCTTCGTAATGGGCTATTATGAGACATTACGATCACGGTGGAGATTTTTGGCGATGGTGGATCAGGAAAAAAGGCGCAAACGGAAGAGAGAGTCGGAGGCTGAGACCCTTGGTCTGGATGATCCCAGACAGGGAGATTTGTTTGGAGGGGTGCTAGCGGAAACCGTTACAGTGACGATGGCGCGCGATCCGGTCGCGTCCGGACCTGCAGTACCCTCCTCAGATTTGCCTCTCGCAGAATCGAGATCCGCAGACCAAGGGTTGCTCTCTGCAGCAGTAGCCACTCCCAAAAAGCGCCGAGCGGCTTTAGAGAGCGAAAGAAAGCATCTCACTGCCCTGGAGGTGGATCGGCTCCTGGCGGCTACCAAAGACAATCCCCGGACGGGCTTACGGGACCGCTGCCTGATCCTTTTGATGTTCCGTCATGGATTGCGGGTAACGGAGGCCTGCGCTATGCGGATGGACCAGGTAGACCTGGAGAGCAGGATTCTCCATGTGCAGCGGCTCAAGGGTGGGCTCTCCACCACCCAGCCCCTACGAA
>NZ_JAVRKK010000146.1:0-5222 GCF_031962545.1 Candidatus Igneacidithiobacillus taiwanensis | reverse complement strand
CGAGCGCCGCTCGTCAAAACGCGCATCCAACACTTACCACGGCAGGTATGGGTCTGGAGGGAGACGCCCTGATCACTGGATCTGCTTTTGCAGCTCCCTTCAGACCGCAGCGCCTGTCTTGGAGTGGTCAGGGAAAAGTTCCGTGCGATTTTATTTAGATTTGATTTACAGCGTGGTTTTCAGACCAATCGATATAAACACGGGTGTTCGCACCCGTGTTTATTTAAGCCACTTTCTATCCACAAAGTGGCTTAAATAAACATTTTTTTATCCTTTGAAAGAAGGAGGGTTAGCTGTGTCCAGAAATTACGGAATTGGAACCCGTGACATGATTAGTGCTGGTCGCCAGTGGCTTCAAAGAAGCGGGATTTCCTATAGCTCAGTCGCGACACTCAGCCAACGGTGGTCCGATTTTGCCAGATTTGCCAAGGATAATGATGTAGGCAGCATGGAACGGATTACCAAAGATTTGGTGCAGTCCTATGCTGACCACTTGATTGATTGTGGTCTTTCTGCGTCCTCTATCCAAAATCGGCTCAGCGCGATCAAACCGTCATGTCGACAGCGACCAAGGGTGCCTGGCAGTCGTTGTCTCCACGATCTTTGGGGGCTCCAGCCAGATCGTATGTTCGGCAGGAAGCGCCCAAAGGCCTCGATCGCAGCCTTGTAGAGCAGGCCACCAAAGGTCTCGACGCAAGGGCGGCCGCTATCATCTCTCTTACTCGGGAGTTTGGGTTGAGAAGCAAAGAAGCCTGCCTGATCGACGCCAAGTCTGCCCTAAAGGAAGCCCAGGCCACGGGTATGGTCAGGATAACCGAGGGCACGAAAGGAGGGCGGCCCCGCGACGTGCCGATCACCAATGATCGCCAGATAGCTGCACTGGAAAGGGCTGCGCAAGTCCAAGGAAAAGCTGGTTCCATGATCCCAATTGGGGTCTCCTACAAAGCGTTTCGCCCTGTTATCGATCAGGCACGGGAGGCTATCAAAGCCACTACCGGCCAAGGCCTCCACGCCTTGAGGGCAAGCTTCGGCTGCGGGCGATACAGCCAGATAACCGGCAAAGACGCGCCAGTTGTCGCTGGTTTTCGGCTCGTCGATAAAGATCTGGACAGGGAAGCTCGCCAGCAAATCGCCCAAGAGCTCGGGCATGGTAGGACCGACGTGACCGTTGCCTACCTGGGGAGCGCACGATGAGCCCCCTGGTCCGAGAGGTAGAGAGGATGACGCTGGCCTATGCCCGGCATGGGGGAAAGAAAAATCGTCGTCTGCAGCGCAGCAGAATGAAGATTTTTGCTGCCTTTTGTGCGCAGCAGGGGTGTAAGTCCATGGGTCAGGTCGGGAAAAGACATGTTCAAGAGTTCTTTGCTGCCCATGCAGGGTGGTCGCCGGGTACGCGGTATGCCTACCGCCTTGCCATAGCAGATCTGTTCGATATCGCCGGTCTTATGCCACCCAAGATCCTCGATGAGATCAGCTACCCGAAGCCCCGCCCCGCCGGTCCATAACGCAAGTATCCGGCGCATCGGATTGCATCGGTGCGATTTCCAGCACGGCAGAGCACCCGCTCAGGCAATGACTACCACAGTCGCTAGGTCGGGTAACCAGAATGCCCACAAATGCCCCAAATTTGCCCTAGAAGTGATTCTAGGCGATGGGGATAGGGGAATGTCCAACCCATCCACAAAAACGGCAGATAAGACTGTGGATGACACCGCTAAGACTTCCCCACGATTCAAGAATCGACCCTGTCTCCAAAAGTAGCAGACCCAAACCCTCTCCCCAGGACCACCTCACCCTCCGTGCCGGACATCGAGGCCTCGACTACCCTTGACCGATGTCTTGGCCGATACGCTTTCCTCCGTTCCCCCTTCGGCCTACGGCCTTCGGGAGCTGCCCTACGCCCTGCGCTCGCTTCGCTCGCTAGGTCTCGGCCAGCCTAATTTAGTTTTCTGATCTGTCGATCTGGGTCTCCCCGCTGCTACAGCGGGATCGGGTGTCGCCATCGGCAAACCCATGGAAGCCGCTACGGCAGGTAGCCGGTCGGCTTTGCCTCCCTACCTGCCTGCGGCCCAGCCGATTCGGGGCGGTTCTTTCGCTACGCTCAAGCCGCCCCTGCTGGCTGTTATCTGATATAGGCTCGGTTCGTGAAACAAACTAACGACACAACCGATATGCCGTTGCCGCGCTAACCCCAAGCTCTGCGGCGATCTTTCGGTAAGTCCACCCTTTGGCTCGTAAAAGTCGCGCTGTAGCTCGATCCTGCTCTCTGGATTGCCTGCGGGCCTGCCCGCTGGCCTTGCCGCCAAGGGGGGCGATCTCTAGCTGGTTGGTCGCTGCCAGTCCGCCACGCCTGCCCCTCTCCCGCTGTAACTCTGGCGTGTGAGTGCGCTCGATGAGGTTTTGTAGGCCTACAGGCGTAATGTGCCGCCAAGTCCACTTGGCAATGCTCTTGGCGATGGTCCTGAGTTCCGGTTCAAAGAGGGGCACCTGGAATTGGCCGTTAATGGCCTGTAAATGCCCTAAAATGGCCTCTTGCCATTGAGGTAGGCCATTGGGTGCCCAATAGTCCCTAATCGCGCTGTAGGCCCAATTTCGCGCCGTATGGAACAGGTACACGTTCCTACCCTCCTGGAAGGCTTCTTCCGGGGTATTGGGGACGTAGCGCCAGGCATTGGCTGTATCGAGGTCCAGATACTCCGCCAGTTCGCCAAGGGTCCAGAGTCGATCATGGTAGGAATGGACAAGCCAGCCTGCATGGGTCAGGTTCTTGCTCACCAAGCCGACATAGAGGTGGTCGGCATCCATCTTGGCGCATAGGGCACGCTCTACAGCTGCCAGATAGCGCAAGGGGGCTTCCCTGCCTGCCTGGGTACGGGTAACGCCAGCCTTGAGGAAATAGAACAGATGGCCATAGCCGTTCTCCTGGTTAATCGCCATAACGTTCGGAATCGGCCCCTCTGGGTCTTTGGCCTCCCAGCAATAAGTGAGGCTTTCCGGGTCGCAGATACGACGGTCCACGTCCAGCACGATACTCCAGACCTGCCCTGGTGGGTTGTGCTGGATGTATCGGTAGGCCAAAGCCAGTTCTATGGGTCGGATGCGGAGTCCTGCGCCAAGGTCATTGGTGCAATAGGGCCGATGGGGTAGGCGTTGGACCCAGTGGTATAGGCTCGCAGAGATGCCCAGATCGAAGGCTAATTGCTCGGCGGATGGGGTCTTGTGCTTATGGACGGCCATGATCCACCCCCAACATAGCCGCGCTTGATCTAGGGCTTATGTCTGGAGGTGAAAAGGGATAGGTGCGCGTGGTAGTCGCGAAGTTTTCTTGGCTGGTGGGTTTGGTTACAGCTTCAAAATTGGGTACCATGTTTCTGCTGCTCCTGCTGCTTTCAGGACTGCCGTGCTGATGGTGTTGCGAGCACCGATCAGCGATCTAGCTTCATGTTAGAGTTTTTTTCCCATTCAGCGAAACTCCTTGCCCCCGGTCTCCAATGCGACCGGGGGCTTTTATTTGTGGCCGTATCGAGGACTGTCGGAAGGGAACGCAAGATAAAGGGCATATGGTGCACTTGAGAGGCTTTGGTTTGTCTTGCTCTCAACCTACCAAGGCCACCACCAACGGCGCTTGGTTTCGGGGCCAGTCAGTAGCTTTTGCTCCATTGCATCTAACTTTTCCCGTAGCCACTTTTCCCTAGCTATGGCTTCTCTCTCACGTTCCAAGGCTCTAGACAGTTCTAATCGGCAAGAATCAAGCAATTCCCTACAAGATTCCGTGTGCTCTTGACCATTTTCCCGTGTAACCTGGTGAGCGACGTTACTGTCAACTGTGTGCGCATCACGGCCCGCCATAGTAAGCTCACCGAATACTCTTAACAGCTCTGAGGTATCGATCAAGGGCCTTCCTTGAGTATCCTTATCTACCGTCAAAACCCCTTTATTTATATAGCCTCGGTACAACTGGTACCGAGAGATTCCGGCCAGCCTCGCGGCCTCCGTGATACTTACTTTTGCCATCTGTGCGAATCCTGTGTGCGAGGTGTGCAGGTTACATCTTCGTATGGCACATCATGTGCGGCAAGAGATTCAATTGAATAGAAGCCGTTTTTGTATTAAATTTTATACATGAGAGACCTCAAAATCGTGCAATGGGTCGGCTCCTCCCTGGAGGATCTTCGATCATTTCCAGAAGACGCTAGACGAGAAGCAGGAAGGCAGTTGCGACGAGTGCAGGCAGGCCTCGACCCGGAAGACTGGAAATCGTTTGAGACCATAGGAGCTGGGGTTAGGGAGATCAGAATACGCGATGCAACAGGGATTTTCAGGATCATGTATGTAGCCAAGTTCCCGGAAGCAATCTATGTGTTGCACTCCTTCCGCAAGACCAGTCAGGCCACTTCCAAAGAAGATAAGCAAATTGCTTCTGTTCGTTATCGGGCAGTCATCCGTCAACGAGGTTCATGATGAGAAACGAGATAGACACGGAGATTCGGCACACAACAACTCCCAGCGATAACTTGTTCGTCGAGCTTGGCTTTGGGCCAGAAGAAGCTGCTCTCCTCCAAGACCAAGCAGACCGCGAGATCAATGCTGCTTTGGCGCTCAAAGAGCAGCTCATGGCTGAGGTATCCCAATGGATCAAGGAAAATCATCTAAAGCAACAGCAGGCAGCAGAAATCTTGCATATCACCCGCCCAAGGGTATCTGATCTGCTAAACCGGAAAGTCACAAAGTTTACCGTTGATGCTCTAGTAAATATCCTGTCCAGGACAGGGCGGACTGTCAGGCTGGAAGTGTTAAAGCAGGAGCATGCCTAACCCATGAAGCCCAGCCAATGATCGTAATGTCTCATAACGGCCCCTCACCGGCAGGCGGAGAACCAAGCAAAAGCAGGCCATCAGTCCATCCGTGACCCAGTCCCACAAGACAGAATGATCCCAAAAGTCTTGAAAATGGTGAGCAGCCATGGGCCAATGCTGCGGTTAAAGATGAAAACCACCCTTTGAGTTCCCTACAAAATTATCCCTCGTTGTCCTGAATGCCATCTTTTGGACTGGGATTGCACGCACTACACTGTTAGTACATAGTACTGACAGTGTTATTAAGAGGATGCGGGATGAATCAACAATCCAATTTCACTTGCCGCGTCGATGCTGACCTGAAACAAGCCTTTCTGCAGGCTGCCAAAGCGAACGACCGGCCTGCTTCTATGCTAATTCGGGACT
>NZ_JAVRKK010000145.1:0-5343 GCF_031962545.1 Candidatus Igneacidithiobacillus taiwanensis | reverse complement strand
GCGTCCATGTCTTCGATCATGGCGCGGTCAGGAGTGCGTACCAGTAGACCATTGGCGTCGCGATAATTGATGCCGTCGACCTCCGACAGAGGACGACCCTCGGCAATTTCCTTGAGGGTGTAGTCAAACTCCTCTCGCGCCACGAAATCGATAGCGGGGGAGGCCTGCAGTGACTCTTCGGGCTCGACGGCCACCTTGGCACCGACCAGGCCGATCATCATCTTGGGATAGTGGGCCTTGAGCATCTCGGCCATACGCACATCCGAAGGGAACGACGGTGTGCTGGTGTGCATAATACACAATTCGTAACCCGCTGCGACGCGCAGGGTTTCCTCAACGGTAATATCGGCTGGGGGCGCGTCGAGAAGGCGGCTGCCCGGAATCATGGCTGCCGGCTGCGCCAACCAGGTGGGAAACCAGAAAGAGCGAATCTCTCGTTTCGCCTGATAGCGGGAACCCGCCCCGCCATCAAAGCCTTCAAAGGAAGGGGCCTGGAGAAACAGGGTTTTCATCGTCATCGCTCTACTCCGTCATGCAATTGCCCATGGGCGTCGATGGAAAAATTCCTACCGCGCCAATGCACTGAACTTGCTACCTGCGCGTGCGCCCAAATCCAGAAGCCGAGGACGTCGGCCAAAAGCACCGCCGACAGGGGCAGCGGCGAACGCAGCTTGCGTACAATCCGCCAATGGTACACGAGGCGCAAGACGAGAACCAGCACCAGCAAGGCCGCGCCGGCTTTGCCCAGAAAGGCTGCCAGGAGAAGACTGAGGGGCAGCGGATAGGTGAGAAAGGAGAAGGCATGCCCCCAGGGTTGCACGGTACGGGTAGTGCGCGCCCAGCGTAGGGCATGGCGGTAGAAACTAGCAAAACCTGGCTCTGCCACTATGGTTTCGACGACATAATCGCTAACGACACTGCGATAGCCCTGTGCTCGCACCGAGGCACCGATGGCGTAGTCATCGGCCAGGGCCGGGGCAATGGCAGGAAAGCCACCGCAAGCCTCGAAGACTTCGCGGCGTATGGCAATACTGGCCCCGGCACAATAGACGTTGGGCCCAAGAGAATTGGCCAAGCGCACCGAAGGCAAAAAGTGCTCCTGTATCTGCACGCCGAGCACCTGCGACCAGAAGCCGCCTGCAACCCGCGGCCGATACAGGCAGCTCACGACACCAACCCCGGGCCTTTGCAATTCGCGCACGAGTTGCACCAGGTAAGCCGGGCCAACGCGGATGTCGGCATCTGCCAATACCAGTAGCGGATAGTGGGTCTGGGCATAGATACCGGCGAGATTGCTGACCTTGGGGTTGCCGCCCAGATCCTGCTGGTGCACGACGATATGCAGGTTTGCGCGCACCGGCAGTTGTTGTAACAGGGCGAGAACCGGGTCTGTGGGATCCTGCACCCCGCAGACGACTTCATAGCGGGGGTAGTCCTGCGCGAGAAAACTGTGCAGATTTTCGAGCAGCTCAGGCTCCACCCCATGCAGCGGCTTGAGGATACTGACGCCGGGGGCCTCCGCTAGCGGGCCATCCGCCCTTCCATCCTCGGGGAGTCGTGGCCGCCAGCGTTCGATTTGCCACCACGCCATGGCCCAGTAGATAGCGGAGAAAACTGCTAGTACCGCAAGAAAGTCGGTCAGGTACGCCACGCGTCAGTAATATTGGTGTTGGGAGAACCAAGCCACGGCATCACGCAAGGCCTCTTCCGCCGGGCGATGGGTATAGCCGAGTTCCTGCTCCGCCTTGCGCGAGTCGAAATACATGCGGTGCGCCGCCATGCGCAATTCGTCGCGGGTTACGAGAGGCACCCCTCTCCCCCGCCAGCGCACCCAGGACTCCGCCAACCAGGCCACAGGAAAGAGCAGCCGCCGCGGTAGGCGCAGCCGCGGCGACGGTCGGCCCGTCAATCCGCTGATGCGGGTCAGGATGGCTTGCAGGGAAAGATTGTCGCCGCCCAAGATGTAGCGCTCGCCAACGCGACCCTGCTGGAGGGCGAGCCAGTGCCCCATGGCCACGTCATCCACATGCACGACATTGAGCCCGGTATCGATGAAGGCGGGCATCCTGCCTGCAGCGGCTTCTACGATCATGCGCCCGGTGGGGGTGGGCTTGCGATCGCCGGGGCCGATGGGCGTGGACGGATTGACGATGACCACGGGCGCGCCTTCCTCCCGACAAAGAGCTCGCACCCGCTCCTCCGCAAGAAACTTGGAGCGCTTGTAATGCCCGATCATATCCGTCAGGGAGGAAGGGGTTTCCTCGTCACTGGGCTGACCATCGGCGCGAAAACCCAGCACGGCAACGCTGCTGGTGTACACGATGCGTTCCACTCCGGCCTCCTGTGCGGCGCGGATCAGGGCTTCGGTGCCTGCCACATTGGCTTGGTACATGGCGTCGGGGTCGGGAACCCAAAGACGATAATCGGCAGCAACGTGAAGTACCCAACGGCAATCGCTTACCGCCCGTTGCAAGCTGGCCGGATCACGGAGATCACCCTCCACGACTTCGATATTCGGGAACCCCGCCCAATTGCTGTCATCGGCCTGGGGACGCGCCAGTACTCGTACTTGTACCCCCTCCAAGTGCAGGCGCCGCAGCACGGCACCACCCACAAAGCCCGAGGCCCCGGTGATCAAGGCACGCATCGTTCCGCCCTCCCCTGCAAAGGACCGCGCAAATGCCGCAGGGTCGCTGCCGCCGCCTGCATCTGCCTACCCAGGCGCAGTAAGGCCGGGATGTCTTGTGGGCGGCGTATGAGTTGCCAGACAAACCCAGGCAGAAGCGGGCGCCCAAAAGCGTCGACACCGTGGAGTACCGCTTGCGGCAAACGACTATCGGCACTATCGACAATCACTCGTAGCGCCAGAAAGGACATCCCCAGCTCTTGTGCCAGAGCGGCTACGGCGCCGCTCTCCATGTCGACGGCCAGGGCCTGGGCCGCTGCCTGCGCCTTGGCGGCCGGCGTTGCGAGTGGCGCCGCCAGGGTCAGCAGAGCACCCCTCGGTGCCGCCGGGCAAGATACAGGAAAGTTCTCGGCAAGATGCTGATCGACGGGATACTCCCTTCCCTGCCAGAGGATCTTGTCGGGGAGCAAAAGATCACCGGCTCGCAGATCTTGCCGCAAGGCACCGGCGGTGCCGATGCTGAGTAGCGCTTGCGCACCCGCCGCTACCAAGGCCGAGGCTGCCGAACGGGCCGCCTCCGGCCCCATACCCGCGAGAATGGCGTAGTCACCACCGGCATAGGCTTGTACTCGCCGTGGGTTATGAACGCCAACGCCAAGCGCCCGCGCTTCCGCCGCCAAGGCCACGCAGAGACCTAAGCGTGGGCGTGGAGCTTCTGATAGCGGCTGAGCGCCCATAACGGAAAATACAGTTTGTAACCGTGATAGGTGATGTAAAACACCCGTGGGAATCCTGGTGCATTGAACCAGGGGTCATGCCACTGGCCGTCGCTGCCTTGGTGTTCCTGTAGCCAAGCAATCCCGCGTCGGAGGGCATCGCTATTACGATCACCGGCTGCCATCAGGGCCAGACAGGCCCAGGCGGTATGGGCCGCCGTTGCCGGTTGCCCCTGCCCGGCCAAACCTGGCTCGGCGTAGGAGTCATTGCTCTCCCCCCAACCGCCATCGTCTTGTTGCACCGCCCGCAGCCAATCTGCCGCCCGCTCCATGACCGGCTGCAAACTGGGATCGCGGAGCTCGCCAAGAGCGGTGAGCACCGACCAGGTTCCGTAAATGTAGTTGGTCCCCCAACGACCAAACCAGGAGCCATTAGGCTCTTGTTCGGCGAGCAGATAGCGCACGAGCCGTTGGATGGCGGGGCGATCCTGCGGACGCCCCAAAGCAGCCAGGAAGGCAAGCACACGACCACTCACATCCGCGGTTGGCGGATCGAGCAGCGCCTTGTGGTCGGCAAAGGGGATTTCATTAAGGTAGTAGCGAGTATTATCGACGTCATAGGCGCCAAAACCGCCATTACGCGACTGCATGCCCACCAACCAGTCTGCTGCCCGCTCCAGAGCGGGGCGATCTTCGACTCGGCCGGCCAAAAGCAAAGTCCAGGCAACCGCCGCCGTATCGTCGAGATCAGGATAATAGGGATTTTCGTATTGAAAGGCCCAGCCGCCACCGCGTAGCTGCGGTCGACTCTCGCGCCAATCTCCCGGAGCATCGGTAATCTGGCGCTCGAGCAGCCAGCGCATGGCACCGAGGGCAGCGGCACTCGGCTGCGCCTCGACCTCGAGCAAGGCACGCAGCGCCCAGCAAGTATCCCAAACCGGCGACACACAGGGTTGACAGTAAGCCTCTTCACTGCGCTCGACAACGAGCCTGCGCAATGCCTCTTTGGTTTGCAGCCGATAGGGATGGTCGGCGGGATACCCCAATAGCGCAAGGGCCTCATGGGCATTGACCATAGCCGGGAAAATACCATTGACGCCATGAACTCCATTGAGACGCTCGATGAACCAGGCCTCGGCACGGCGAATGGCAAGACGGCGAAGAACTCCCGGCAGGAAGGGCTCGATTCCCCGACCCAAGCGATCGAAAGCAAGAAACACCCGCGCCACGACTCCCTTCCGCGCGCAGGAGAAATAATCCTTGATGGCTTCGGGCGGCGTAGAAAACAGCTCTGCAATCCCAATGTTCAGCGGATTTTTCGCCCGCGCTTTCAGGCTGCAGAGGATGAAGAGCGGCACCATGACCGTACGCGACCACGAGGCCACTTTATAGATGTGCATGGGAAACCAGCGGGGAAAGAGCAGGATTTCCACCGGAATGAAAGGCACCGCGCGCCATGGGACCTGACCGAACAAGGCCAGGGTGATACGGGTAAAGACGTTGGATCGCTCAGCACCGCCATGGGCGAGGATGGCGGCACGGGCGCGTCGCATGTGCGGTGCGTCGGGCGAGTCGCCCGCCATTTTCAGGGCGTAGTAGGCCTTCACTGAGGCACTCATATCAAAACGCCCGCCATAGTAGAGCGACCAGCCGCCATGATCGGCCTGATGGCGACGCAAGTAGACGGCAAGCTTTGCCTGAAGTTCGGCATCGCGCTCATCCATGTAGTGCATCATCAGGATATATTCGGCAGGGATGGTGCAATCTGCCTCAAACTCGAAGCACCAATGGCCGTCTTCGGCCTGCAAGGCGAGCAAGGCCTGATGCGCCAAGTCGATCACTTGCTTGAGGCGTGCGCGCGGTGCCTGCGCGGTGCCGTACCGAGTGGTCGGCATCAACATAGCGGGGCTCGCGGCAGGGGCTTGGTGGCAACGCGAAAGGCGAGATCCAACAATGGATCGAAGCGGTGCAGCAGACGCGAGAGGAGGATCATCGTCCGTA
>NZ_JAVRKK010000144.1:0-5388 GCF_031962545.1 Candidatus Igneacidithiobacillus taiwanensis | reverse complement strand
TTGGTGTATTCCTCTACTGTTGCCAACTGATTCAAGTTGTCTTGCTTTTCTGTAGCAGAAAGCTCAGGGAACACCCTGAGAAGCTCTGATGAATCTATGACCGGCTTCCCCAGATGATCCTTCTCTATGCTTATCTTGCCAGTTTTTATGTAAACCCTATAAAGGGTTGACCGGGCGATTCCAGCCATTCTTGCTGCTTCAGATATACTGACCTTTGCCATGTTGCGTATTGATTCACCATGTAGCAATAGATGTCCACTATCATTCTGAGATCAAGAATCGTCAAGTCCATTGAGTAAATACGCCAAAGGCGTATAGTTACAACATGGAATTCATAGAAACCCCCACCTTCACCAAGCTCATCCTGGAACTACTGACAGATGATGCTTACCTAGAGATACAGAGAGTGCTTGTCGAGAATCCAGAAAAGGGGGACATCATCAAGGGCGGGGGCGGTATCAGAAAGCTTCGCCACAATCTCCCAGGAGTAGGGAAGAGTGGCGGTATCCGCGTCATCTACTACTGGGTCAAGGATAAAGACCAGATATTTATGCTGCTGGCCTACCCAAAATCCAAGAAGGATGACCTAACGGATAAGGAAACTGCCATCCTGCGAAACTATGTGAAGGAGCTTTAGGAGATGGAAAAAGAGCTATTCGATGATCTTGTGCAGAGCCTCCAAGAGGCAAAAGAAATCAAGCAAGGGTCGGCCAGGCCTTCGCGTAAATTCACCATCCACACCCCAGATGCCAAGAAGGTCAGGGAAAAGGTAGGGTTATCTCAGCGAGACTTTGCCGAGCTTGTAGGTGTCAGCATTGATACTATACAGAACTGGGAGCAGCGCCGTAGAAATCCAAGCGGCCCCGCAGCGGCTCTACTCCGAATCGTGGACAGTGCCCCAGATATCGCCTACAAAGCCATTAAGACGAATGGAGAGCGGGTATCCAGATAAAATGACAGCATCACCGATTTGTCTCATAACGGCCCGTCAACGGTATGCGGAGAGCCCAGCAAAAGCAGGCTATCCATCCTGCCTTCAGTCAGTCCCACGAGACAGAATGATACAAAAGGTCTATAGAAAGTCGAACGCGGCGACTGATTTTCGAGAAGAAATCGATGAAGATAGATTGTGATAAATGGTCCCACTCAGTACCATTCGCCAATAGAAGATAATCATCCCTACCAAAGGTTTCAGTGACAACCAACAACCCGAATGTTTCCCTAATCGTTCCATGCCATAACGAAGCAGAAAACCTATCCGCTCTCTACGAACGGGTAAGAAACGTCATGGAATCCACTGGGAAGACCTGGGAAATGGTCTGCATCAACGACGGAAGCAAGGACGATACCCTAGACCGCCTGCTAGCTCTGCATGACCTTGATCCTAGAGTTGTCGTCATCGATCTCTCCCGCAATTTTGGGAAAGAAGCCGCTCTCACTGCTGGCCTGGATCATGCCCTGGGAGATTGCGCTATTCCGTTGGACGCCGATCTTCAAGATCCGCCAGAACTCATCCCTGAGCTACTCGCCAAATGGAAAGAAGGATACGACGTAGTCAATGCGGTTCGGCTGACTAGGAAGGGTGAAACGTGGCTCAAACGTGCAACCTCCTATGCTTTCTATCGATTCATCAATCGGATGAGTGAGGTACCCATACCTGCGGATACTGGAGACTTCCGATTGCTTTCACGACCGGTATTGGATGCTCTCAAGATGCTCCCAGAGCGCCGCCGCTTCATGAAGGGGCTCTTTGCATGGGTGGGATTCCGCACAATAGACGTTCACTACCATAGAGAACCTCGCCTCTCTGGGAAAACCACATGGAACTACTGGAAGCTGTGGAATTTTGCTATCGAGGGTATTACATCATTCAGTAGAGTACCCCTTCAGCTCGCTGCTCATCTGGGTCTGGCAGTTTCCATTCTGGCGTTTCTCTATGCGGCGTACCTAATCATCGGAACGCTGGTATATGGGAACCCTGTGAAGGGGTATCCATCCATGATGGTCACGCTTCTCTTCCTGGGCGGTGTGCAACTGATAGCCCTTGGAGTGATCGGTGAATACCTGGGGAGAATCTACGAAGAGACCAAGGGCAGGCCGGTATATCTGATACGCGGTTCCACGACTAAAAGTCTTCACGATGATAAACATGGCTTCGAATAAACGCTTTCACGAAATCATCAGATTTGGAGTCTCCGGCGTAGCTGGCTTTATCGTTGACGCAGGTCTTATTGCCATCTTCACGCAGGCGTTTGGGCTAGGTCCCATAGTTGCCCAGCTCATAGGGTTCACTGCCGCAGTCACTGTCACTTGGCTTATTAATCGTCACTGGACCTTTGCAGAACATGCCAGCGATAAGTGGCTTCATGAATGGACCCGCTATGTAGCGGCCAATTCAATTGGTGCAGCCGTCAATAACGGTGTGTATGTCGGTCTTGTGCTTGGATTGTCTGCTTTCTCCAAGATTCCAGTCCTCGCTGTTGCTATCGGGTCTATAGCAGGAATGGGTTTTAATTTTCTTGCATCGAAGCGACTGATATTCAGGGCGCTCAATTGATAACAATGACTTCCTACTTCTGAATTATGTCCTAGCTATAGGGAATCCTGCATGAGTTTATGGGGAACCGAGCAATTTTCACCGGTATCTGGCCCAGATAGGTCATCATCTAAGCCTGAAAATAATCAATCGGCAGAATGGTTAGATCGTTATCCGTGGCTACCGATCCTTTTTCTAGTGCTGTTGCCATTCCTGGTGGAGTTGCCACTTGCCATATTTGGTTTGAGTACGGATCCCATCTGGCTGAACTCTGGCGCGGTCCTTGGCACACATGGCGGCTTATTGCCGGACCTTCCTTACATAGATCCCAATGTGGGTTTCACCACCCAGGCCCTGGGCCATCTTGCCGCCCATGACTGGTTAACTGGGACAATTCCGTGGTGGAATCCGTATTCCGGCATAGGTCTACCATTGGCTGGGGAAATGCAGCCTAATGCCTTCTTCCTGCCCTTTGTATTCCTATTACTTCTGCATAACGGTGTCTTGTGGCTCAAAATCGCCATGCAGGTCATGGCTGGTTTAGCGACTTTTGTGCTTCTTCGCGAATTAAATCTGGGCCGACTCGCGGCTATGATGGGAGGAGCATTATACGCACTGAATGGCACCTTTGCATGGATGCCAGGCGAAACCATCTGCAATACCATTCCTTTTCTTCCTCTGTTGCTCTATGGAATAGAACGGGCGCGTAAAGATAATGGTGCTTCGGCTATCCTCTGGATCAGTCTTGCCATCGCTGGTTCCCTGCTCGCGGGGTTTCCCGAGGCGGCCTATATCAACGGTCTGCTGGCGTTTGCGTGGGCGCTTTACCGTTTCTTCGGGGAGCTGCGGCGTTGGCGCTTTGCCGGACGGGTGATATATGGGGGCCTTTTGGGGCTGCTGCTAGCGGCGCCTTTGTTAGTGGCTTTTATTGATTACCTAGTGACCACTAATACCCTTGCGTCTCACACCCTTGGTGAAGCATTTCTACCTATTCAAGCAATTTCCAATTTATATCTACCCTATGTATATGGCCCAATATTTCATACGGCGGGGAGCGATGTGCTTGGTGATGTATGGGGGAAAGGTGATGTATGGGGGAAAGTGGGCGGCTATGCCGGAATTCTAATGGTCTTCTTTGCCTGCGTAGGAGCAATAGCTGGTAGTCAAGAAAGGGAATTACGCTGGCTGTTGCTGGGGTGGATCCTTCTTGCCTGGACCAAAAGCTTTGGTTTTACGCCGGTGATGGAGATCATGAACCACATCCCTCTATTAAAGGATGCTGCGTTCTATCGATATTCTCCACCTAGCTGGGAGATGGCTCTAGCAATTCTTTCTGCCTTTACAATAAATGAGATACGAAAAAAATTACCGAAAATCCTATTTCCATTGTTTATAACAATAGGATCTTTGGCTTTCGCTGTATTCCTTGCTTGGCCATGGCACGCATCCTTAGGCTATCCGACTGGGCAGATCGGAAAGATGATGATTTTGATGGGCGTCGCCATCC
This sequence comes from Candidatus Igneacidithiobacillus taiwanensis, assembly GCF_031962545.1. NCBI lineage: Bacteria > Pseudomonadati > Pseudomonadota > Acidithiobacillia > Acidithiobacillales > Acidithiobacillaceae > Igneacidithiobacillus > Candidatus Igneacidithiobacillus taiwanensis. Next base: position 1,345 of record NZ_JAVRKK010000144.1, on the reverse strand, counting down.
TCTGGGCGCTGACGGGTCTAGGCCTTGTCCTGCTGGCGTGGTTCGTCTTGCGAGAGGAAAGCCGACGCTGGGCTTTGTCCCTTTTGCTGATGGTAGATGTCGCGGTATTGTTCGCGGTCCCGGAGTTGTCCGGTGTTCATTCTGGGCAGGTAGATAGGCCAGCGGTATATTGGTTGCGCACGCATCTAGGTCTTTCGCGTTTCTACACCTTGGGTCCCATTCAACCAAATTATGGGGCTTATTTTCAGGTCGCTTCCATCAACCATAATTATCTCCCGGTACCAAAAAACTGGGTTTCCTACGTGCAAAACGCATTATTTCCTTTCATAAATCGAACCAATGGAGTAGTTTTCCTCGCATATTTTGGTACGCAATATGGCGTTTCCGCGCTTTATCGAAATTTGGACAACTACGAGAAAGTCGGTGTTCGCTATGTAATTACCAACGGTGGCCAAAATCTGATTCCATCAGTAACTATACCGGCGGGCAAGAATGGCAATACCCCACTCCCGTTATTGGCCGGGCAATCGGCAAAGGTTTCTTTTACCACACCAACGGGATGGAAAAGCACTGATTCGATCACGGGGATAGGGGTATTACAGGGCAACTACGGCAATACCGCCAATGGAAACTTAGCGATCAAGGTTTGTACGGTTACCCATGGTTGCGTTGCTGGCAGCAGACCCTTATCCGAGTCGCGGGATAACAGCGTGTTCTCCATCCCACTCGAACAGCCTCTACCAATCAAGCCAGGGGAGACGTTGACTATCACTTTCTCCCACGTTGGTGGTAATCGCCCTGAAGCCCTCTGGCTTTGGCCGCAAGTCCCCGGCCATGCGCAAAAAATCACCGGGCCAGGTGGGTCTCTGCCCGGCAAGGCCCTCCAGCTAGCCCTAGAATATGGCGATGCCGCAACCAGCGGCATCCATAAGGTCTATTCCGACGCCGTCATGGATATCTGGGAACTGCCCCACCCCGCGCCCTACTATACGGTGCTCAGGGGTCAATGCACCCTTTCCGGGGAAACGCGCGATAGTGTCGAAGCCCATTGCGCCACTCCCGCCACCCTGCTGCGCCGGGAATTGTTTATGCCCGGCTGGACCGCCACGGTGAACGGGGCGGGTGCGGTGGTATCCGCTCATGAGAAGATCTTTCAGATCATCAGCCTGCCTGCAGGAAACAATGTGGTCCGCTTCCACTTCGCCCCACCTTATGTGGGCTACGCCTGGATCGCCTTCTGGCTGGGAGTGGCGGGATTATTCTGGCAGATGATTGTGTGGTGGAAGTCGAAGCTGCATGAAAAAAGTCATGCTTGTACCGGATACCATATCCTATAGATCGGAAG
>NZ_JAVRKK010000143.1:3939-5405 GCF_031962545.1 Candidatus Igneacidithiobacillus taiwanensis | reverse complement strand
TCCGTAACGGATCAAATCCGCAGGGCCAACGTCTTGCCATTGTGCCACTGCAACTCGGGGGAAATTCCGCAAAGCAAGAAAAAAGTTCGTGGGCGCTTCTGCCAAAATTATCAACACATCGTCGCCACCGGCGTTTTCTAACCACGCTCTGCCGATTTTGGCTTTAGGTTCCGGAAAGTCCTCGGCAACAATAAATTGCAGGCGATCTTGACGCAGCAACTCCGCAAGTACCGTACGCATGGCACCAGCCCACATTTTCTTGTTGATCTTTTGCTTATAGCTCTGGAGTACACCGGGAAATGCTCTACCACCGCCTCGCCAGATGGGGCTTCGAATACTGCCTGCCCGGGCGCGGCCACCTCCCTTCTGCTTCCAGGGTTTGCGCCCCCCACCACGCACCGCTGAACGATTTTTCTGTACCGCGGTACCACTGCGCAAACCGGCTAGTTGTGCCACTACCACTTGATGTAGGAGGGATTCATTATAGGGTACATCAAATACCGACTCAGGCAAATCAACATGGATCTGCCTACCACTACTAATCTCTGTGCTATTCACTTGCATCCCAGTATCTCCACTACGAGCGGACGGCCGGTCGAATCAGAACATCGCCGTCGCGAGCGCCCGGAACGCTTCCCTTCACCAGGAGCAGTTGGCGCTCGCCGTCCACCCGGACCACCTGCAGATTGAGAGTCGTCACCCGCTCATTTCCCAACTGTCCCGCCATCCTTTTGCCCTTGAAAACTCGACCGGGGGTTTGTCGGCAGCCAATCGAACCAGGAGCCCGATGCGAAAGCGAGTTACCGTGACTGGCACGATTGCTCCGGAAGTTGTGGCGCTTGATCGCCCCAGAGAAACCTTTTCCTTTGCTGATACCAGTCACATCAACCAGCTGCCCGGGCGTAAAGATGGAAAGGTCAATTGACTGGCCGGCTTCATAGGAACCAGACGCAGTAACACGAAATTCCCGCAAGAAGCGACGTGGTTCCACAGCAGCTTTGCGAAAATGTCCCGCCATCGCCTTGCTCAGGCGCTGCGGACGCACACTTCCCACGCCCAACTGAATGGCCTCGTAACCATCCGTGTCCATGCGTTTCACTTGTGTAATCACGTTCTTGTCAACCTGGATTACCGTAACCGGGACCACCTTACCACCCTCTTCAGCGATCCGTGTCATCCCGATCTTACGCCCTATTAAGCCGACAGCCATTTTGTTCTCCTTACAGCTTGATCTCTACGTCTACACCTGCAGCCAGATCGAGTTTGATCAGTGCGTCGACCGTTTTATCATTGGGATCGAGGATATCCAGCAATCGTTTATGAGTACGCTGTTCAAACTGATCCCGGGCGTTTTTGTCAACATGGGGGGACCGAAGTACGGTAAACCGCTCGATCTTGGTGGGCAGGGGAATAGGACCACACACCCGAGCCCCTGTCCGGCGTGCTGTTTCTACAATTTCTGCGGC
>NZ_JAVRKK010000143.1:1430-3929 GCF_031962545.1 Candidatus Igneacidithiobacillus taiwanensis | reverse complement strand
AGGCCGCCCCTTTATGACAAGCCAAAGTGTATCCGCCAGTGAGAGGCGGATATCGGCGGTAGACCCTTTACTCCACGATCTGGGAAACGACGCCGGCACCGACGGTCCGACCGCCTTCCCGCACCGCAAAACGTAACCCTTCTTCCATGGCAATGGGAGCAATCAGACTCACCTTGAACTGGATGTTGTCTCCAGGCATCACCATCTCCACCCCTTCCGGTAGCTCTACCGCTCCCGTTACATCCGTCGTCCGGAAGTAGAATTGCGGCCGGTAGCCATTGAAGAAAGGCGTGTGCCGTCCCCCCTCTTCCTTGGACAATACATAGACTTCCGCCTCAAACTTGGTGTGCGGCTTGATGCTGCCCGGCTTCGCCAGTACCTGCCCACGCTCCACTTCGTCTTTCTTGGTACCGCGCAGCAACACGCCAACATTGTCACCCGCCTGGCCCTGGTCCAGAATCTTGCGGAACATCTCCACTCCCGTGACGGTGGTCTTGCTCGTCGGCCGAATACCAACAATCTCCACTTCGTCACCCACCTTGCAGATCCCGCGTTCAATCCGTCCCGTTACTACCGTGCCCCGACCAGAAATACTGAAAACATCTTCAATAGGCATCAGGAAGGCCTTGTCAATGGGCCGCTCCGGCAAGGGAATGTAGCTGTCCATGGCTTCGGCCAGCTTCAAAATCGCCGGCTCCCCAATCTCGCTCTGATCCCCCTCCAGGGCCTTGAGCGCCGAGCCTATGACCACCGGAATGTCGTCTCCGGGAAATTCATACTTGGAGAGCAGCTCCCGCACTTCCATTTCCACCAGTTCCAGAAGCTCGGCGTCATCCACCATGTCAGCCTTGTTCAAAAACACCACAATGTATGGCACCCCTACCTGCCGGGCCAACAAAATATGCTCCCGCGTCTGCGGCATGGGGCCGTCCGCCGCCGAGCACACGAGAATGGCCCCGTCCATCTGCGCCGCACCCGTAATCATGTTCTTGACGTAATCCGCATGACCAGGACAGTCCACATGGGCGTAATGCCGATTCGCCGTCTCGTACTCCACATGGGAGGTCGCAATGGTAATACCCCGTGCACGCTCTTCCGGTGCATTGTCAATCTGGTCGTATGCCCGCGCCTCTCCACCAAACCTGGCCGACAATACCTTCGTCAACGCCGCCGTCAACGTGGTCTTCCCGTGATCCACGTGACCAATCGTCCCTACGTTTACATGCGGCTTCGTCCGCTCAAACTTTCCCTTGGACATGAAATTCTCCGTTACCGACTAGCGCTGACTTTTTTTGACAATAGCCTCGGCCACATGGCCTGGCACTTCCATATACTTCTCAAACTGCATGGTATAGGTAGCTCGCCCCTGCGATAACGAGCGCAAAGTGGTTGCATACCCAAACATTTCCGCAAGGGGTACTTCTGCGCGGATGATCTTGGCCCCGGCTTCGTCATCCATCCCTTGCATGACACCTCGGCGACTGTTGATATCGCCAATGATGTCACCCATGTATTCCTCGGGAGTGACCACCTCTACCGCAAAGATCGGCTCCAGGAGCACGGGATTAGCCTTGGCCGCACCCGCCTTGAAGGCCATGGAACCAGCAATCTTGAAAGCCGCTTCCGATGAATCAACCTCATGGTACGAGCCATCAAAAATGGTGACCTTGACATCAACCACAGGAAAGCCGGCAATGATACCACTCTCTAGAGCTTCTTCAACCCCCTTGCAGGTTGGCGCAATGTATTCCTTAGGAACCACACCACCAACTATGGCATTTTCAAAAATGAATCCAGAACCCGGCTCCAAGGGTTCCAAGCGCAGCCAAACATGACCATACTGCCCTCGGCCACCGGATTGACGAACAAATTTTCCTTCGGATTCAACTGTCTTGCGAATGGTTTCCCGATATGCTACCTGGGGGGCACCCACGGTCGCATCGACGTTGAACTCCCTCTTCATTCGATCAACGATGATTTCCAGGTGCAGTTCGCCCATCCCAGAGATGATGGTTTGTCCAGACTCCTGATCTGTCCGCACCCGGAAGGAAGGATCCTCTTGGGCAAGCTTCCCCAAGGCGATACCCATCTTTTCCTGATCACTTTTGGTTTTGGGCTCCACTGCCACATGAATCACCGGCTCGGGAAACTCCATTTGCTCCAGGAGAATGGGATTTTCCATGTCCGAAAGGGTGTCGCCAGTGAATGCAGTCTTCAAACCAACGGCAGCCGCTATATCGCCAGCCAGCACTTCTTTGATCTCCTGTCGTTCATTGGCATGCATCTGTAGAATACGGCCAATTCGTTCCCGTTGCCCGCGACCTGGGTTGTAGACTGTAGAGCCAGCATGGAGAACTCCGGAATAGACACGGAAAAAGGTCAGCTGACCGACGAAGGGATCGGTCATGATTTTGAATGCCAGGGCTGCAAACTTTTCGTTGTCATCGGCTTTGCGGGTGATTTCTTCACCAGTGTTGGGATCCACTCCCTTGACCGGAG
>NZ_JAVRKK010000143.1:0-1420 GCF_031962545.1 Candidatus Igneacidithiobacillus taiwanensis | reverse complement strand
ATAATCCAGGACTGCGTCGAGCATGGCCTGCACGCCCTTATTTTTGAAGGCACTGCCGCAGAGCACCGGAACCACGCTACCAGCAATGGTGGCACGTCGCAACGCCGCCTTGAGGGCTTCGATCCCGATCTCCTCTCCTTCGAGATAACGCAGCATCAGCTCTTCATCGGTATCGCAAATCGCCTCCACCATGTAATGATGGGCAGCCTGCGCAGCATCCAGCAAATTCGCCGGGATTTCTTCTTCCGTGAAACGTGTCCCCTGGGTAGTCTCATCCCAGTTAATCGCCTTCATTTTCATCAAATCAATAACGCCAACAAAACGATCTTCTTCGCCGATAGGTAGCTGGATCGGAACGGCGTTACCTTTAAGTTTGCTGCGGATCTGTTCTACTACCCGTTGGAAATTTGCCCCGGTACGGTCCATCTTGTTGACGAAGGCAATCCGCGGAACGCCATATTTATTAGCCTGACGCCAGACGGTCTCGGACTGGGGCTGCACGCCACCAACGGCACAGAATACGGCGACCGCACCATCCAATACACGCAAGGATCGCTCCACCTCGATGGTGAAATCCACGTGACCCGGGGTGTCGATAATATTGATTCGATGCTCCGCTCGCGAGCCATCCATGCCTTTCCAGAAGCAGGTAGTGGCCGCCGAAGTAATGGTGATCCCGCGCTCCTGCTCTTGCGCCATCCAGTCCATTACCGCAGTTCCCTCGTGGACCTCACCGATCTTGTGCGAAACGCCCGTGTAAAAGAGAATCCGCTCGGTGGTGGTGGTCTTACCCGCATCGATATGGGCCATGATACCGATGTTGCGATAGCGTTCTATGGGAGTAGTGCGCGCCACGTTTCTGTCCTTGCCGTCAGTGATGGAAAAAATTTACCAGCGGAAATGTGCAAAAGCCTTGTTTGCTTCCGCCATTCGATGGGTCTCTTCACGTTTGCGAACCGCGTTGCCACGGTTTTCTGCGGCTTCCAGAATCTCCGCCGCCAAGCGATTACCCATGGATTTCTCGTTCCGCTTTCGCGCGGAGTCCCGCAGCCAGCGCATGGCCAGTGCCATCCGCCGATCGGCCCGGATCTCCACCGGTACCTGATAGGTTGCTCCACCCACCCGTCGGCTTTTCACTTCCACAACTGGCCGTACATTGTCCAACGCTTTGCGAAATACTTCCATGGGATCAGTTTTGCTTTTGTCCGCGACGATATCCAAAGCGCCATAGACAATCTTCTCGGCAACACTTTTCTTGCCATCTCGCATGATCACATTGGCAAATTTGGCCAGGATTTCTTCCTTGTATTTTGGATCTGGAAGAATTGTCCGCTTTGGTACTTCTCTGCGTCTGGGCATATCGTGACTCCTTACTGCCGCGGGTGTTTACTTGGGCCTTTTGGCGCCGTACTTCGAGCGT
>NZ_JAVRKK010000142.1:0-5445 GCF_031962545.1 Candidatus Igneacidithiobacillus taiwanensis | reverse complement strand
TCGGTGATGAGCAGCCAGCCGTTGGCCGAGGCGACGATATCTGGATCCTCATGGGAGGCAAAGACATAGTCGAGGTGGGCGGGTAGGAAATGCTCGGCCATCCCTGCCAGGAGATGCTTGTAAGTGAGGTTGCCGCCAGGATCGAGGAGCATCCCTTCCCCCTGGTGTACAATCAAAAACTGGTTGGCCTGAATGCCCTCGCCCTCCACCAGATCGGTGAATGCTACACACTTATGGATGCCGTCGTCGTAAAGTATGGTACTCACAGCTTCTCCTTCAAAGCAGCTCGGCAATCCCTTGGGCAGCCCGCTTGGCATCCAGGAAGACCAGGCCGAGTTTGGCTTCTTTCCGGGCAATGACGGTCAGGACGGCGTCGTGCCCAGCGTGGATCAGCAACACATATCCACCATCGCCCTTGATCATTACCTGTTCGAGTTCCCCTCGCGCCAATTCCGCTGCCGTCCGATCGCCCAAGGAGAGCATGGCCGCAGCCATGGCCCCCACCCGGTCCTCGTCCATGTTGGCGGCCAGCAAAGAGGCGATGGTAAGGCCATCGGTAGAAATCACCGCCGACGCCTCGATGTCGGCAGAGGACCCGTTCAGGTCACTGAGTATTGATTTTAACATTTCTTCGCGCATCTGGTGGCTCCTTCAAAAAAGTGATGATTCAGCGATAGCGCTGATCAAGGACCTGGATCAATGAGACAAAAGACTGGTTTTGCAGCAACGGGGTACCGCCAATGATCAACATGAATCGCTGTGGACCAATGAAAAGGGGCCAAAAGCCCAATTCCGATTGGCCTGCGGGGTCCACCAGGGCCCAGCTTTCGCTACGCACCCGCAGATTGTTTCGTAACAGGCGCCCGTGTCGATTTTGTAGGCTCAGTAGATCGGCAGAGAGTCCTGCCAATTCTTCGGCTGATTCATGCAGAAATCCGGCAGTGGCTAGATAGAATCCATTTTCATCGGCCAACAGGGCCTGCTTTCTATCGGATAATTGAGCAAGTAAAGGGGGGAGAATGTCTTCTAGCCGCTCGGTGGGGGCGGGACGAGGCTGTTCGTTGCCACGGATGAGTCCTAATCGCTGCAGGCGAAGGATACTACGAAGGGCATCTTCTTCACTGTCCAGGCGGGTCCAGCGCAAGGCAGTGGTAACCGAAAATGGTGCTTGCGCACCCTCGCGGAGAATTCCCAGTAATACCGTGCGATTGCCTTCCAACTCCGGGCCAGAACTCACATAAAAGGCCCCTGCCGGACTCAGTTCGGCATAGAGGGGAGTGGAAGCGCTGACCAGTTGTATGCTCATACCGCAGCCCCGATCCCGGGATCAATGGAAAAGAGCAATGCCATGACCAGATTTTTGATATCTTCCTTGTTGCGGCCATCGACTTCAAAGATGGGCGGAACCGGATTGAGCATCTGGAGGTCCTGGCTCACCTCGGCAAACATTTCGGCATATTCCGTGGTGGTGGGCCGCGGGGCAAGATCGGTTTTGCTGATTCCGATGACTACCGGAACATCGCTGATATAATTTTTAAAGGCATGAAGAAAGAAATGCATATCTTTTTTTGGGTTGGGACGGGTGTTATCGAGCATGAGTACCAGACCCAGACCGCCCGTAGTCAAGATATCCCACATAAAATCAAAACGTTCCTGGCCAGGGGTCCCATAGAGGTGGACCTTGCTCTTTTCTCCCAAATGCAGGATGCCATAGTCCATGGCGACGGTGGTGTGGCCTTTGCGGTTGATCGTCATGTCCGATGCCTTGGCATCGGTGGAGATGATCGGCACGTCGGAGAGGACGGCAATGGCCGAGGTTTTGCCTGCCCCCACGGGGCCTGTAAATACAATTTTGTTGTCTTCCCTCATACGACCTCCTTGGGGTTCTAAGCCTTTTCTCCTTACAAGCCCGCGATCTTTGCCAATAGTCGGCCCAGCAGCCCACGTTTTGGTGAAGGTGGCTCTACAGTTCTGGTCGACGCCTCGCTGGTAGCGGGGGTCGTTTGATTCGAAGGGATAGTGCTCGTAGCTGCAGGACCATATTGCAGAATGCCAATACCATCGCTTGCCGCAAGAAAATTAAAAAGATCTGCAGGTTCAACTTGCAGCATCCGGATGGTGAGTAGCGGTGAGGCGGGTGAGCGAGCCAGAAATGCCGAGAGCCGTAAGGCTTCCGGTAATGGACGCAAACGCGTGAGGTTGGGCCAGCGCTGGAGCTTTACCGGATGGTGGAGGGGAATGCGACGACTCATCCGTCCCCGGGCGACAGCGGCAGAGAAGGACCAAAGGAACTCCTGTAGCCCCTGCTGGTGCTTTGGCTGGCCGTTTGCCTGGGAGCTGTCAACCCGGACCTGGAGCCGCTCCGGATCAGTCAGGGCTTTATTTTCTTCCGTAGAGCTCCCATAGCTTTCGACCAAGCCGTCCCCAGGGAGGATACGCCAGAGGAGTTTTCCCTCGGGATTGAGAATCTGGGTGGTGATTTGATCCCGCACCGCCCGTTGGACGAGGGCAAGAATCCCCTGGTCTGGGTCAAAATATTCCACCTGTTCCGGGTTCCAACGCCGGGATAGGCTGACCAGTAGATCGGCATCTGCTGCCTTGGTGGACGGCTGGGAAGCCTCCGGTTTTGGGGGGGGAGGGCTCGCCGTGTCCATAGGAGGGAGGGATGCAGGAGCATTTGCGGGCTGCTGGAGGAGTTGGGCAAGGGCCGGGAAAAGGGTTTCCATGCGAATGGGCTTTCGAAGCACCCGAAATTCTGGATACTGCTCGGGAGTGGTACTGGTTCCGAGTAAAGGAATGTGCGGCTGTTCCCTGGCAAAGGTGCGCGCCTGGGCCAGGCCCTCGGGAGAGTCGAGATCGGCAATGGCGAGATCGACTTTTTCTTTTTCACCGTCTTCGAGCAAGCGATAGGCGTGCCTGCGATTCATCTTGAAGGCCATGCGAAATACGGCTTCCTTGCGTGCGTCCATACCAATGCTTTGCACTACGAGGGATGTGGCGACGGCGTTGGGCTTTTCATTCATGCTGTCTCCTCCCTAGGCTCGGACCGACTTTGGTTCTTGCAAACGTTCTGATAGATGGTACATCTGCCGCAAGATGCTCTCATCGGGCAACTGGGTGCCGGCAAGAATTTTTTTGCTGAAGCGAGTAAAACGATCCCGGGCCTGCATCCTTTCATACATCTCCAGTAAAGGGGCAAAATAGCTTCGCTGATGTGGTGTGCTGAGGGCGGCATTTTCCAATAAATCCACAGCTTCCTCGACTTGACCGTAATCAAGTAAGAGATTGAACTCCCGAAAAACCTGATCATCGCTCTTTGCTTCGCTCAATTCGCCATCCCGCCGCAATCGCTCTTCTACCAAGGGCGGGTTACTCAAAGGAATGGCTGCAAGGGGAAGATATAGTCCATAACGCTCTGCCAAGGGGGCGAGTTTTTCTTCAGCGCCTTCACAAGCTGCCAACTCTGTCCAAAGTGGATGGACTCCCAAATGCTTGCCGACCTCCAGCAGTCGCTGGCGAAGAGCCTTACCCAAACCCCAAAGAGCAATATACAAACGGAGCAGGGCGAGCCCATAGGCATTGAGGTCTTGCCGATGAAAAAGCAACTGCAGCAGTAGTACATGAAAGTGCAGTTGCTTGGGATGCAGGATGATCTGTCGTTGCAATAGTTCTTCTGCAGCACGCTCTTGTCCACAGCGCAAGAGCAGTTTGGTCAAGCGCGGTACGGAGACTAGGGTAGAAACCACCTGTTGTTCTTCATCGCTCAGCGGCGACAGGGGAGAGTTGCCGCGTACCAAGGCTTTTCCCTCGTACTCTTCTGCCACCACAGCCGATGCACTTTTTTCCCGAGGAAAAGGGTTCCGGAAAGGAGTAGGGCCTGGATTGGAAGAATCGGGAGAATCGATGACACGCCCTAATTCTGACCGCAAGCCAGATAGGGCAAGCTGCTCTGTCTCGGGTTCTGATGGCCCTGTGTGTGATGGTTGACGCCCACGAAGTTCTGCCTCCAAATCGTCGAGGCCAAGGTGCAGGCGTTCTTCCGCAAGTACCAGCAAACCGAGATGGCTTGGATCCTGATCCAATGCCTCCAGGACCAGGGTACGCGCACTTTCTGGGGTAATGGCTCCCAGGGTGAGATCTGCATCCAGCTGTTCTGCCAGCCCGTCTAGATCTTTGAGTTTAAGGTATAGGTTTCGCAAGCGCTCCCGTTGGGGAAAATCGCTGGGATGATGTTCCACATACCAGCGGAGGGCGGTAACTGCTTGCTCTTGGTGTCCATAGGCCAAATAAATCTCTACTTCATCAAGAATGGAGACCTCTTCGACGGCAACCCCCGCCGCACCGTTGCTTGGCGGTGCGGCGGGGGCTGCCGTGGGGGGTGTCGGTGCTGCTGGAACCTCCGCAACATGCACATTTTCTGCCCGTGGGGATGGTGATGGGCGAACCACACCGAACATTCTAGACCATAGCATCTGTCGAAACTTCATCTGCGTTCAGCCCATCGACAAATGCGGGGAAACGGTAAGTCCACGTTCCTTGGCGATAGCAAGAAGCGCCTTTTGATTCCCTTGATATGATTCCAATTGATCCCAAAGTAGTGATTGGCCCAGGGTATGACCAGCTCGAAGCATACGGTTCAGGATCGGTTTTCCTTTATCCCCCAAAGCAATGCTCATGAGTAGCATGGCGTCTTCAAACCCTTTCTGATCCCGTTGCTGATAACAGATCCGAAGGAGTTCGGCATAGACGGGCAAGGAGAATGGATCTTCCATAATGGCAGAGCGGAGTACGGCCACAGAATAGACCGGATCCTTGCTGCGGGAGACAATGGCTAGGGCGTTTGCTGGCGTTACGGGTTGATCGGAATCCGGCGCTGTAACCTTGAGTCCGAGTTTTTCTGCGAGCACCAATAGCTCTAGATTACTTGGATCCTTTTGCAAGCCGAGAAAAACTCGCTGTTCCCACCATTTTTGGTCACGCAATTCCTCTGGCGTCTGTTCTTTGTTCTGGTCGAGGCTACCCAGGAAATCGGTATAGGCGGCATAGTCCTCTATGGAAAGATAGGTATCCAGCAGTTGATTGATGGCGCGGCTGTCGTTGGGTTGCATATCGACATACCAACGAAGCACAATGGCGGCCTGTTCGTAGCGACCATACTGCAAATAGATCTCCGCCTCATCGAGCAGGGCCTGACCAGAAATCTCGGCTACCTGTGGGGTTTGGTTTGATTGGCTTGTCGGTTCTGGCAGAGACTTTGGTGCAGATTGGAATGCTGTTTCTGGCGTGTTTTCAGGAGCAGGCCCAGCAATTGGGTTAGGTGAATGATCTTTGTTCCTGGTCCGCATGGCCCGAATACGGAGAACGATCTCCAGTACCAGCAAGATAATCAGAATAAAAATCAATGCGTTGCTAAGAGGTAACAGGAATTGCATAGGTTGGTATCCT
>NZ_JAVRKK010000141.1:0-5447 GCF_031962545.1 Candidatus Igneacidithiobacillus taiwanensis | reverse complement strand
CGCCCCAGGAAATGTCTGGGATTTCGGACACCCGCCGAAGTTATGGCGCAGCAAGTCAGAGAGTTATATGCGGGTGTTGCACTTCAAACTTAAAACCGCCAAGCTTTACCCAATTGCTACGGCGGGTGTTTGGCCGCATGCGCCAGCTCCAGCCCAATAGTAGCGCCCAGCAAGCCAAAGAAATCTTGCAACATGCCGTCGGCATTTCGGATCACGGATCGGTGCGCTGGATGACCTTGGATCGTTGGTCTGCCCGGCAAAAACAAAACATGCCCTTTGGTGGCTTGGTCGGGTTTCTCGAATACCATGGTGCACTGGAGGAATTTTTACCCTGGCTTGCCCTTGGCGCTTGGCTCCATGTTGGCGGCAAAAGCACCTTCGGTTTTGGCACGTATCAATTACAAGTCGCGGAGTGAATCGAATGCGTTATATAGTCAGCTCTTGTGGTACCAGCCTTCTAACCAATTTAGCAAGAGAAAGCGGCTCGACCTCTCTCATCAATCAGTACGCCAATAAAAAGCGTCTAGACGATATTCCACAGGAAGCACAGGTACAACTTCAAAGCCTTCTACAATCCGCGCGACAGCGTCTGGGCGCGGAAAAGCGGGTCGAAGAACTACGCCGGCTTTCGGCAGAAATCAACGGATTGACGCGCCTGTATTCGCACGGATTGCCCACCGGCAACGACATCCATTTTTTGATTGCCAGCGATACCTGGATCGGCCAACAGACTGCAGACTGTCTTCGTACTTGGCTGGAGTCTCTGGGGCAAACTGCGCAAATCGCTCCGATCACCGATTTGAGTACGGATGACCTCGCCACCTTCCAATCTGGCATGGCCGAACTTGTCCGCTGGTGCGCCGAAGCGTTGCCCACCAGCCGCGACCAGCACATCAAGATCATTTTTCAGCTCAGCGGTGGCTTCAAAAGCGTGCAGGGCTTTTTACAAACTCTCGCCCACTTTTATGCCGATGAAACCGTCTACATCTTTGAAAGCGGTGAGGAGCTGTTACGCATACCGCGCTTACCCATTCGTCTCGATATTGACGACTGGATACAGGCCAACTTTTCCTTGCTTGCGCGCTTGGCCGACAAACTGACGGTTGCCGCAGCGGAAGTAGCGGAAATGCCCGAGACCTTGGTACAAGTCTTTGAAGGGAAAGCTGCCCTGACCGTTTGGGGCACACTTGTATGGGATCAGGTTGGTAAGCCATTGCTGGGCAAACGCTTGCGCGAGTCGCCAACGCCCATGCTTCGGTATGGGCCCCGCTTTGTGGAAAGCACCAGCAATCTACCGGCGGATCGCCTTGCCCTCGTCAATCAGCGACTTGGCGACCTTGCCCGCTTTCTGGAACTGGGGCATAACCCGGATCGCCTAGACTTCAAAGCCCTCGCGGGAAACCCCCGCCCACCCTCGACCCACGAGTGTGATGCCTGGGCGGATCGCGACGCCAAGCGACTTTTTGGGCACTACGAGGGCGAACAGTATGTCGTCGATGCACTGGACAATGCGTTGCACTAGGGAAGCGCACTGATATGGGCCCACTCCTTAGCCAAGCCTTCTCCGATGCCAACTTGCTCAATGCATGGCACCGAGTGCAAGAAAACGATGGCGTGCCAGGAGTGGACGGCGAAAGCATTGCGGATTTTGCCACAAAGCTCCTACAAAATATTGCGGAGTTACAGCAGCAAGCGCGCGACGGTAGCTACGGTCCCAGTCCTCTCCTGCGTGTGTGGATGGAGCGTCCGGGCAAAAATCCGCGCGGACTTGCCATCCCCACGGTGCGGGATCGCCTCTTGCAGACGGCGATAGCGTTGGTCATCGGCCCGATTCTCGACCAGCACTTTGAAGCATGCAGTTTTGCATATCGCCCGGCGCACTCCATCCAGATGGCTTTGGCTGCCGTGCTGAATCACCGCGACGCCGGCTACCAGTGGGTAGTGGATGCAGATATTTACCAATTTTTCGACGAAATCGCCCAATTACGACTGCTCCGTAAGGTCAAGGATGCGATCCCGGATTACGAAGTCGTCCGTTGGATCGCGCGCTGGATGCGCGCGCCGATCGAGGACAACCATCGCCTGAGCATACCCCGCAAGGGTATCGCGCAAGGATCTCCCCTATCGCCTATATTGGCCAATTTATATCTCGACGAACTGGACGAGCGCTTGCTTGCAGCTGGCTATCGCGTGGTTCGCTATGCCGACGATTTCATCGTTCTCTGCAGGGATCGCGGGGAGGCGGAGCGTGCGCTGCATCTCAGCGAAGATGTATTACATTTGCTCCAGCTGCGTATTCAGCCCGAAAAAACTCGTATAACCAATTTTCATGAGGGCTTTCAATTTCTCGGGGTACACTTTCTAAACGACGCCATAGAATCAGACACGGTAGATCTGCGCAATCTCCTTGGCCGAAACGCCAATGCACCGGACAATCTCGCCGCAATCACTTCGCCACAGTCGGAAGAAACAAATTCGGCACACGCATCCCGCAAACTCGATGCCGACACGACATCCACACATGAACACGGTCCTCTGGAACGGACGTTGTACATCACCGAACAGGGTGCCTACCTAACGCTACGCAACGAGCGTATCGTCATTCGCCACGACGGGGCAGAAAATCACAGTCTACCCTTGCATCGCGTAACCCAGATCATATTACAAGGCAATCAACTCGTCTCCACCGCACTCCTGCGCGCCTGTCGAGAGAATAACGCCGATGTATTTCTCAGCAGTTTTACTGGTGCCTGCGAATTGCGGATAGACGATCTCGATGCCAGCGGACTGGATACTTGGACGGCACAAGTGCGTCTGCAGGAGAACACGGACTTTCTGTTACAAATCGCCAAAAGCATAATTAAGGCCAAGCTTACCAATAGTCGTTATGTATTGCGCAACGCAAATCGCCATCGCGAAATACCCGAGCTCAACGATGCGCTGCGCTTGCTAGACCAGCATCGCGAGCAGATAGACACCTGCAAAACTCTAGACAAACTGCGTGGAATTGAAGGAAACGCTGCCCGCGTCTACTACCAAGCATTTGCCGAATTATTAAAGCCGGGCTGGCACTGGGCGGGAAGAAACCGGCGACCGCCAAAAGATCCCATAAACGCTCTGCTCTCTTACGGCTACGGCCTTCTTTACCAAAATGTGCTTGGCACCTTGCGCCGCACCGGCCTCAATCCGTATCTCGGCGTCTATCACCAATTGCGACCGGGTCACCCCGCCTTGGCGTCGGATCTCATGGAGGAATTTCGTGCTCTTGTGGTAGACCGCATGGTAATCAAGCTGCTTAGCGATCCGAAAACCACCGCGGCCGATTTTATAATGGATCCTCACAGCTCCTTGCCATGCAAGCTGGGAACTGCACTCCGTAAACGATGTATACAGTCATTTGAAGAGCGAATAAATAGTACTTTTCAGCATCCAATCAGCGGAACGCAAACGGATTATCGGCGCGCCATGCTGGCTCAGGCCAAGCATTTTGCCCAGGTGATGCGCGGGCAAGAACCTCGCTATTTTGCGTTCACTATTCGGTAGCAGTATGAGCCGCTTATGGATTATCACCTACGACATCAGCGACAATGCTCGCCGACGGGCAGTGGATCACGTCCTACAAGCCGCCGGACAAAGAGTGCAAAAAAGCGTATTCGAATGCATGTTAACCATCGAGGATCTGCGGGGATTGCGCAGCAAACTACAGGACACAATCGACCACGAGAGCGATAGTGTTCGCTATTATCCTTTATGCTCCCGATGCCAAAACAGGGTTCGCTGGCAGGGTACGGGAGAACGACCAGACACCGACGCATGGCATATTTTATGAAAACATAATGTTGGTTATAATTGCATACGACATATGTAGTGATCGGTCGCGTGCGCGGATTGCGAAAACGCTCATGGGTTGGGGTGATCGTGTACAAAAAAGTGTCTACGAATGCCATATCGATACATTATCCCAATTAAACGAAATAAAAGAGAAAATTGCGCAGCACTTAGATATAGAGACCGACACGGTACGATACTACACCCTGTGTGAGAATGATCGCCCGGATATCCTCACAGATGGCTACCAAGGGTACCATGAAGAATCTGATTATTTTTTGCTCTAATGTTTGTTGTGTTGTTACAACCAAAACACTCGCAAAGACTGTATCTGCGGACCAACAGGCTGTTTTTCATATCCACTCAGATATTTCGTTGCAACTCTTTGTTTTTTATGGAATAAATAAAATACTTGAAGTTTCAATGTCCGCATATTGTTTTCTAACACTTTTTGCCCATTTTTTAGACAAATTCTACCTAGAATTAGTCCAGGTAGGCCAGATTTTGACTCTGCGTCCGCAAATGGCTCTGGAAGCCTTGACTGGCGCGGCTTCCAGAGGGTACTGTTTTACTTACCCCGTTTTCGAAGGGGATTGAGACAAATCTATTTTGTACCGAGTGCAGGCCGGCTCGTTTTACTTACCCCGTTTTCGAAGGGGATTGAGACTAGAGCCTTGGCAATTAAGGGTAACGATCCTTTGTTGTTTTACTTACCCCGTTTTCGAAGGGGATTGAGACTGGAAAACGTTCACCATCATCCCAGCGTGGATGTTTTACTTACCCCGTTTTCGAAGGGGATTGAGACGCGTTAATCACCGGGACAGACAACGTGATTCCGTTTTACTTACCCCGTTTTCGAAGGGGATTGAGACATAGCTCGGATTGCGCTGCAGGTTGGCCAGGAGTTTTACTTACCCCGTTTTCGAAGGGGATTGAGACAAGAGAGCTTTCTTGACCAGGTTTGGCCGAAAGGTTTTACTTACCCCGTTTTCGAAGGGGATTGAGACTTAATCCTCGTCAATTTCGATTACTTCGGTATCGGGTTTTACCTACCCCGTTTTCGAAGGGGATTGAGACGATATAACCCATGACTGTTCTCCTAAAAGTTAAATGTTTTACTTACCCCGTTTTCGAAGGGGATTGAGACAGGTGGTATTCGTTCCCCGGCACCCCCCACTCGTTTTACTTACCCCGTTTTCGAAGGGGATTGAGACGTCCCCCGCTATGCGGGGGGCACCAGTTGCGCGGTTTTACTTACCCCGTTTTCAAAGGGGATTGAGACTGATACGGTCGATATCACAGACCAAATCTTTTAGTTTTACTTACCCCGTTTTCGAAGGGGATTGAGACTTGATCACGGGGATCGATAAAACGATCCCCCCAGTTTTACTTACCCCGTTTTCGAAGGGGATTGAGACCTGGTACACGGGGATCTCGTGCTCCCCCTCCCGTTTTACTTACCCCGTTTTCGAAGGGGATTGAGACGTCTTGTGCATTACAGGCCAGTTCTCGCAGGATAGTTTTACTTACCCCGTTTTCGAAGGGGATTGAGACCAGATCCTCTGCGCGTTCGAGTTCGTCAACTGGTTTTACTTACCCCGTTTTCGAAGGGGATTGAG
>NZ_JAVRKK010000140.1:0-5456 GCF_031962545.1 Candidatus Igneacidithiobacillus taiwanensis | reverse complement strand
CGGTTTCTCTCATCCATGCTCAAGTGCTGATACTGGTTGCCCATTGTTCACCTCCAGTCTCCTTGGACCAAAGGTGTTGCACTTCATTTTTGAGCCGGCCAGATATAGACCTCCCGCAAGCCCGGCGGCTATCACCGCTCCAAAACCGGTGAACACCGAAAAGGGTGTCAGGAAAGTCAATGCGTTGCCACTGAAATGCGGAATCGGCGAGTGTACAAAGAGTCCTGGTGCATGTTCTGCCATGGCGGGGCCGGCTTTCATGGGGAAACCTTGCAAAGTGGCACCGAGGGCCATTCCCGCTCCAAATGGCGCAAGGAAGCTGCCCAACGCAAATGCCCATCCCCATAGTCGTTTACTTCCTGTAGCATGCACATGAAATTCAAAAGCGACAGCGCGAGAGATAACTCCCCATAAAGCAATCATCAAGGGAATCATCAAATAGTTAAAGGCAGAGCCATAAACGAGTGGGAAAGCCCCGAAGAGCACGCCTCCAGCTACCACCAGCCAGGTTTCATTCCCATCCCACATCCCGGCCATGGAGGCCATGATGGCACCCCGTTCCTCTTCGTCTGGAGAAAACAGGGCAAAGACTCCCGCACCGAGATCTGCCCCATCCAACGCGATATAGAATAAGAAGATGAGACTTAAGAGTAGCCACCACCAGGTTGTCAACGTGGTGGCGATACGGCCGATATCGAACATAGCAAACTCCTTGGTTTGTTCTCCCGGGTCGGCCCCGGGAGAGAGCATTCTTACCGTTCTTGCCGAAGGGCAGGTTTTGCAAAACTCGGTGTGGCTAGTCCGCCACCACCCTGATGGACTTCTTCGTCTGCCTCTGTGGTACCAGGAAGCGGACTATCCAAGTCTGGTCCTTTCCGGATAATCTTGCTGAAGAAGTACCAAGCCCCTGCCCACACGCTCAGTTCAAAGAGAATATATCCTGCAAACCAGGCAATCTCTTGCCCAAGCCCCATGTGACTTACCCCCTCATACGTACGCATGAGTCCATACACCACCCAGGGTTGACGGCCGACTTCCCGAGTCCACCAACCAGTCCAAATCGCTAGATAGGGAAGAAAACCGCTGAGAACCACAAGGCGCAGAAACCAGGGACGAGCCCGCAGGCCACTCACTGTGAATTGGCCCCGCAGCATCAACAGCGTTCCCCAAAGTGCAATGAAGAAAAGGAAAAAGCCAATGGCTACCATTATCCGAAAGCTGTAGAACGGTACCCACACATCGGGTCGATCCTTCGCCGGGAAGCTGTCCATACCAGTCACTTTCCCGCTCCAGGTATGGGTTTCCAGCAGACTCAGGACATGGGGAATGGTGATCGCAAAGACATTGCCATCGTTCTTGGCATTAGGAATGGCAATCAGATGCCAGCCCGTGTTGACCTTACCATCGGGCAGATAGGTATGATAGTGCCCTTCCATCGCTGCTAATGAGGTGGGTTCTGTGTGGGCAACATCTACCCCTACGGTATCTCCTATAAAAATCTGGATAGGGGTGAGGATCAGCAGGGCTATGATTGCGGGTTTGAGCATTTTGACAAAGAGATCCGCGTGGCGATTCTTCAGAATGTACCAGGCACTTACTGCTGCAAGCACAAAAAATCCCAGGATCATGGTCGCTACCCACATATGGGGAAATCCCCATTGTGCATTATCGTTGAACACCGCATGCCACCAGTTAGTTACCTGGAACAAGCCGTCCTTGAGTACTACCCCATTCGGGGTTTGCATCCAAGAGTTGGCTACCAGAATCCAATAGGCAGAAAGGCTAGAAGCAAGAGCCACATTAAACGTAGAGAACAAATGCATGCCCTTGCCAACTTTATTCCAGCCAAAGATCATGAGGCCAATGAATCCTGCCTCATACATAAAGGCGGTGATGGTTTCAAATCCGAGGATATTACCAAAGAAAGGTCCTGCTGCCTGGGAGAAAGGACCATACAGAATACCGAAAGCCATTTCCATGGTAACCCCAGTGGCAACCCCGGCACCAAAATTCACGATAAAGATCTTTTCAAAAAACCGATTTAGACGGTACCAACGCTTGTCGCCAGAACGCAACCACGCTACTTCCAGCCCGAAAAGAATCCAGGACACGCCGATCGTCAATGGTGTCCAGAGAATATGCATGGAGGTAATCCAAGCAAAGTCAAGCCGACTCAACAGAATCGGCAAGGTGTTTTCTGCTAACATCGCACACCTCTCAGAAATAAGTGGAAAAATGCAAAACAGTAAAAGCATAATATGTGCCATTTCATAACACATGAAGAAACAATGGCTAAGAGTAGGATGTTGCGTTTACGCAGCCCTTGAGCAAAGGGTATAAACCACTGATATCCACTATTGGTGGTGGATTTGAGCAATAGTTGTGAATCCGCAAGGTTGCGCTAAAGAAGATTAGGATACGATAATTGAAAGATAACTCTTTTACTCTGGATAAAAAGATGAAGATGTCTGATTGTCTTACCTGTCCTGTACGCCGCTGGAGTATCTTCTCGGAATTGTTGGATACGGATCTGGCGCATTTGCCGATCCAGGTGGAAGATACCGCCGTTTCTGCCGATACCTGTGTTAGCAAAGAAGGAGACCTCATCCAGCAGGCCTTTGTCCTACGACAGGGATCGATCAAGCTGGAACGTGTAACCGTATCCGGGGGAACGCAAATTGTGCAACTCTTGCGTAATGGTGACATCTGGGGTTTTGAAGGTCTCGATCAATCGTGCTATCAACATACGGCAACCACGCTGGAGAACTCTCTGGTTTGTCGAATCAATATCTCTCAAATACGTACTTGGTGTGACCAAGACTCTCGCGTACAGAGTGCGATTCGAAAGCGACTGCAAATCGCCCATCGGGAGCTGGAGAATCATTTGTTGCTGGTGTTGTCCGCAGATTCCGTACGGCGTGTGGCGGCATTTCTCTGTTTCTGGTGTAGAAACTATCCGGACAACAGGAAGGTTTCCTTTCCCTTCCATCGACATGAAATTGCTGATTTTCTTAGCATCTCACCAACGCATGTCAGCCGTATTTTGGCAGATTTCAAAAGACGCGGATTAGTTCATGAAAGTAATGGAAGAATCAGCGTTTCCTATCATGAACTACGCAATATTGCCAATGGTACTCACGAGGTAACCAGTCGCTGAGTAAGGCGCCCTGCAAATCGTAGACAGCTCCGTCTCCAGCGGCTACCCGTGTGAAGGTCTGTGCAAACACCGCGGGTGCCAAATAGCCAATCCGGGAATGCCGGCGTTGACGGTTGATAACAATCTCGATGTACTCCCGAATCGCTACGCAGGCATCAAGATCTGGTCTCGAAGTGCTGCTGGTGGACCATCTCCTTTTTCAAATTGCCCCAGAAGCTCTCGATGGGAGCGTTGGGTGTGCCTTGCAAAGGCGCGGTTGTTCCGTCGGCATCCAATCCGACTCGGCTAACTTTCGCTCCAGCCGGAAGCACTTGGGGCGGTCCAGTAGGTAACAAATGGGCTGAAGCACCTCAAGAAAAGGCCTCGTTAGGAGGTCAGCGGGCCCTGCGGGCCGCAATGGCATATCCCGCGATCTCGCAGGTGCATGGATTCTTGACAGCGGGAAGGTAGAACCAGCCTTCGGCAGTGGGGATGTAGGTGAGATCCGCATGCCAGACGACATCTGGACATTTTTAAACGCTGTTTGACACCACAGCTCAATGGATATTTTCACTACCGTTCTTGGATTGATAATTCTCAATGCATGGATCCCCTAATGGTATTAAAAGGGAATCGTTATCGTTCTTATTTAGGAGTGCAAGTCATGAAAGGATTCCGTCAGTCGGGCAATAGGCGTAATTGCCGTTGCGCATGGCCATCCGGCCAGGAACGTCTTGTTGGCAGCAGCAATGCGCCAAGCCAACAGCAGCCGCGCCTCTCATTCGGAATGAGCCCGTTCTTTGGGGTGCCGGATTACTATGACAGCGGTCGGGGGATGGGTCGCAAACAAGGCATAGGACAAGGTAGTTTCGGCTACTAGGAAAAGGAGAATCGAGATGAGTAATACCAAGAATATCTGTCCCAGTTGCGGTGCCACTCTCCCTGGCAGGGGAAATGACACCATCCCTGGAGGCAATTTAACCGGCTCGGGCCCCAACTCCAACATTCGCGGCGGAATGGGTAACCGGGGGCGGGGCGTAGGTGGTGGTGGTGGCCGCGGTATGGGTGGTGGCGGCGGTAGAGGTATGGGCGGCGGTAGAGGTATGGGCGGCGGCGCTGGCCGGAGCGCCATGACGGCTAATGGCATTCGTTTCGGCGTTGAAGCAGGAATGCGCCCACCCGTGGGGAACGAAGCCCAAATGGAGGCAGCCTTGGCTGCTCGCTTCGGCAATGCAGGCATGACACGTCATCAGCATGACCAAAGCGTTTTTCAAACGCTGCTGCGGCACCATGATCAACTCTACCGAGAGGTGATCAATCTACATAACGGCATTCGTGCCATAACCACCTCAGAAAACCCGGAAATGGTACGCCTCCTGCATGATCATGTCCCTGCCATGCACCATCGCTTGGAAGACAACATGACTCTACGCAACTGGGATCCCGCTTTCGTAGAGATTTTCGCCCAGCGGGAAAAGGTACGTATGGAAGTCACCCTCTTGCCCAACGGCGTATTGGTAGAAGAAACCAGCGATGACCCCAACGTCGTCAAGCTTATCCAGGCCCACGGCGAAGTCATCAATCTCTTTGTGCGGGACGGCTTTGTCCAAGGGCAGAAGATCAGCCCCCTACCGGCGGATTATCGACCGGTAGCGGCTCTTTCCCAACTGCCGGGTGCATGATATCACATCCCTTTGCCGGCAAGACCAGGATGGGGTGCCGTTAGAAGTATCCTGATGGAGACCCCTTCCCGATGCCGTAACGCTAGGCAGTTATTTTCACAATCACCACAATCTATGGTAGCGACATGGCCTTAATGATTACAGATGAATGCATCAATTGCGCGATATGTGAGCCCGAGTGTCCGAATATGGCGATCTCCATGGGCGGAGAGCACTACGAGGTGGATCCGGAGCGCTGCACCGAGTGCGTAGGTCATCATGATCAACCTCAATGTCAGCAAGTCTGCCCCGTAGATTGCATCATCCTCGATCCGCACCGCCGGGAAAGCAAGGACGAACTGCAAGCGAAGTTCGACCGGCTGGACCATGCAAGCTAAGGGACCCGGGATTTCTGGAAAGATCCGCGCTTTAGCAGCGGTACTGGTACATTGCTCGGATTATCCTGGCTACATTTCTTGCATAATGGTGCGACCAGCTTGTTACCGGGTATCCTTCCGGCAGCGCTTACCGTGCTGCATCAAAACGTTGCCATGGCTTCGGCCATTATGGCTGTGCTGTTGATTGGGCAGGCACTGCAACCGTTGATGGGCAGGATAGCCGATCAATGAGGCGGCCACGCGATGCTTTTGTGGGGGCTA
>NZ_JAVRKK010000139.1:0-5489 GCF_031962545.1 Candidatus Igneacidithiobacillus taiwanensis | reverse complement strand
CGTGTAGCCGAAAATCTCTATTGGATGGCGCGCTATTTGGAGCGCTCCGAGGATATGGGTCGATTCATCAATTCTGCCACCTTGCTGCTACTCGATCTGCCCCTGGGTACGCAATTTGGTTGGGATATTTTGTTACAGGTGACCGGCGAGGCAGAACGATTTCAGCAGTTCTATGGGCAGCCGGCAGAAAAATCGATTATGCGCTTTTTGATTGCCGACAGTCGCAATCCGAGTTCGCTTTTGTCTTGTGTGCACCAGGCGCGAGAAAACTGTCGTACTTTCCGCCATTTGCTGCCTGGAGAATTCTGGGAGCGTATCAATTCGCTATTTCTTTTTGTGCAGGACGGTTTGGAGAAAGGGGATATTGCTGGTGATCGACGCGCCCGTCTGGAGTTTCTCGAACAAGTCATAGCCCGGCGCCACGCCTTGGTTGGGCTACTGGTCAGCAGCATGAGCCAGAATGCGGCCTATCAGTTCATCAAATTGGGACGCAATCTGGAACGCGCCGACATGGGCTCGCGCATCATCGATGTGGTTAGTGCCGTCATTCCTCCCGACGATCAGGGTCTGCGCAAAACGGTGTATCAAAGCCTGTGGGTGGCGGTATTGCGAGCTATGAGTGCCCTGGAGATGTACCGTCAGCATGTTGGCGTGCAGATCCAGCCTGGGCGCGCGGTGGAATTTCTGCTACGCGACAGCAAGTGCCCGCGCAGTGTACGCAGCTGTTTGGCAGACATGGAAATTGGTCTCGCCTACCTGCCCAATGCCGGGATCCCTGCCGATGCCCTGCGGCGAACCCGTCGCCGCCTCGATCTGCTGCAGTTGAAGTCTCTAACCCCCGCGGTGTTGCACGAGTACCTCGACCAGGTGCAGAAGGATCTGGGGATGCTCCACCGCAGTATCGAGAATGCCTATTTCCGTGCCCATGAAGATCAGTCGCCATATCCGCATCCTATTTCCCATCGTATTGCTGCCCAGGCGTGACCGGAGACTTCCATGGCGATTCAGGTGGTACTGTCGCATATTACCGAGTACCGTTTCGATCGACGCGTCCGTTTGGCGCCGCACCTCGTGCGGCTGCGGCCAGCGCCCCATTGCCGCACGCCCATACTTGCTTACTCTCTCAAAGTAGAGCCGGAACCGCATTTTCTCCATTGGCAACAAGATCCCTTTGCCAATTACCTCGTACGTCTGACTTTTCCGGAGCCGGCGCGGCACTTGCGTATTGCTGTCGAATTGATTGCCGAGATGGTGGCAATCAACCCTTTCGATTTTTTTCTGGAGGAGGCGGCGGAGCGTTTTCCTTTTGCCTACGATGATGAAGTCTTACCCTCCCTGCAGCCCTACTTGGAATGCGAGCCCGCGGGACCAAAGCTGCAGAAGTGGTTGGCGGAGGTCTCGCGGATCTCCGTGCCGACCGTCGATTTCTTGGTGCAAGTGAATCAGCGCTTGCAAAGGGATGTCGACTATCGAGTGCGCATGGAGCCGGGCGTTCAGACTTGCGAGGAGACTCTGGAGCTGGCTTCGGGCTCTTGCCGTGACAGTGCCTGGTTGCTGGTGCAGATTCTGCGGCAACTGGGTTTGGCGGCACGTTTCGTATCCGGCTACTTGGTACAGTTAGTAGCCGATGAAAAGCCGCTCACCGGTCCCGCCGGGCCCAGTGCCGATTTCACCGATCTCCATGCCTGGGCTGAGGTCTACTTACCGGGGGCTGGTTGGGTGGGCCTCGATCCTACTTCAGGCCTCTTTGCCGGAGAAGGGCACATTCCCCTCGCCTGTACCCCCAAGCCGAGCGATGCCGCCCCCATCAGCGGTGCTACTGATCGCTGTGAGGTGGAGTTTGCTTTTTCCAATACCGTCCGCCGCATCCATGAGGATCCTCGGGTTACGCTGCCCTACGACGAACCGACCTGGAGCGAGATCGTTGCCCTTGGCCATAAGGTGGATGTAGACCTGCAGCGACTCGACGTGCGCCTGACCCAGGGTGGGGAGCCCACCTTTGTCGCCGTAGATGACATGGATGCACCAGAGTGGAATACCGCGGCTTTAGGACGAGATAAGCGGGATCGGGCAGAGCAGTTGTTGCGTCGTATGGCGACGGCCTTTGCACCGGGAGCCCTGTTGCATACCGGTCAAGGCAAATGGTACCCCGGCGAAGCGCTGCCGCGCTGGGCCTTGGGCTGCTATTGGCGGGTCGATGGTGTTCCCATCTGGCAGCGGCCGCAGCTGCAGTGGCAGCCGGGTATGGCACCGGCAGCGGTGGATACCGAAAGATTCGCCAAAACCCTGACGCAGCGCCTGGGCCTGACCCCGGAACTGCTGATTCCCGCCTACGAAGATCCTCTCTACCTACTGTGGCGGGAGTCGCAACAACCGACGGATGTAGATTGGTTGCAGGTTGAGGGTCTTGACGATCCGGGCGCGCGCAGGGAGCTCGCGATTGCCTTGTCGCGTGGCCTGCGGGCCCCGACGGGTTTTGTGCTACCCCTGGCTTGGGATTGGCGCAGTGGACGTTGGCACAGCGCGCCGTGGGTATTTCGTCGCGGTGCGTTGTTTTTGCTGCCGGGAAATTCGCCTCTCGGCCTGCGCCTTCCTCTCGATGCTCTGCCCTGGAATGTGAAGCGGGAGATTCAACCCGAACCCGATCCTTTTGCCGCACGGCCGCCCTTGTCGCCGGATATTCATGGTGAGGTGGAGGCGCGTTATTCGACCTGGACTCCAGCGCCGTCAAGCCCAGCCCCTGGTCCCGCGGATCAGCGATTGCCGGAGCGAATCTGGGTGGAGGTACCGCACACGGCTCTTGCCGTCGAATGGCGCGAGGGCTGCCTGAATGTGTTCTTACCTCCGCTTTCCGTTCTGGAGCACTATTTGGATCTGATTGCGGCGATCGAAGGGACTGCAGCAGAACTCGGCGTACCGGTGCGTATCGAGGGCTACCCGCCACCCAAGGACGAGCGGCTGCGCAGTTTTGCCGTGACCCCCGACCCCGGCGTGATCGAGGTCAATATCCATCCTTCTGCCAGTTGGCAGGAATTAGTGGACAAGACGGAGCGCCTCTATGCCGAGGCGCGCCAGTGTCGCTTGGGTGCGGAAAAATTCCTCCTCGATGGTCGTCATACCGGAACCGGTGGCGGTAACCATATGACTTTGGGTGCTGCGCGGGCAGAGGATAGCCCCTTTTTGCGTCGCCCTGATTTGCTGGCCTCGATGCTGCGCTACTGGCAGAACCACCCGACGCTGTCCTATTTTTTCAGCGGCCTGTTCATTGGCCCCACCTCCCAAGCACCGCGGGTGGATGAGGGGCGGGACACGGCTCTTTACGAGCTCGAGATTGCCTTGGCACAAATTCCGCCGGGTGAGAACACGGCGCCTTGGCGAGTCGACCGCTTGCTGCGGAATTTCTTGGTCGATCTTACCGGTAATACTCACCGTGCCGAATTTTGCATCGACAAGCTCTACTCGCCAGATTCTGCCAGTGGTCGCTTGGGGTTACTCGAATTGCGGGCCTTCGAGATGCCGCCACATCCGCGCATGGCCTTGCTCCAAAGTTTGCTGGTGCGCGCCTTGGTAGCGCGCTTTTGGCAAAAACCGTATCAGGGCAAGCTGCAGCGTTGGGGAACCAGTCTGCAGGATCGCTGGATGTTGCCCCAGTATCTTTGGGAGGATTTGGGGGAGGTCTGCGCAGAGCTGCAGGAGTTCTCCTATCCTCTGGCCCTGGAATGGTTTTTACCCTTTCTGGAGTTTCGTTTCCCGGTCTTGGGCCGAGTACGTATTCGCGAGGTCGAAATCGAGCTGCGCATGGCCCTCGAGCCCTGGCCGGTGCTGGGGGAGGAGGCGACGGGGCAGGGTACGGCGCGCTTTGTCGATGCTTCGATAGAGCGGCTGCAGGTACGGGTGTCGGGCATGGCGAGCGATCGCTACGTGGTCGTCTGCAATGGCCGCCGTGTGCCCCTGCGCAGCACCGGTACCCAGGGCGAGGCGGTGGCCGGAGTGCGCTATCGAGCTTGGCAGCCGGCCTCGGCTTTGCACCCGGAATTGCCCCTGGACGTACCCTTAGTTTTTGATTTGATCGATACCTGGAATGGCCGTTCCGTTGGTGGTTGCACCTATCGCGTCGCCCACCCCGGCGGGCGCAACTACGAGCGTTTTCCAGTCAACGCCTATGAGGCTGAGGGGCGTCGCATCGTGCGTTTCGAGCCCATGGGCTTTACCCAAGGTCCCTTGCTGCCGCCCCCCGAGCGCGGTGCCTTGCGGGAGTTTCTACCCCAGGGTAGCCCGCTTGGACCTTGGCAGCCACCTGTAGAAGCCCCCAACCCCGAATATCCCTGTACCCTCGATCTACGTCGTCGCAGCTCTTGAACAGCCTGGGGGAGCCGCTCTCTTGTTATCAATTTGCGGTGTGGTCACGTTGCGACTACGATAGATCCTGGCAACAATTTCGGGAGAATCGACCATGAGTACCGATACCTATGTACGCGCCCGTATTGACAGTGAAACCAAAGAGCGCGCCAGCGACGCTCTGGAAGCCATGGGGTTGTCGATTTCTGACGCAATCCGCTTACTCATGCTACGGGTAGCCGATGAGCGCCGTTTGCCTTTCGAGGTGAAGGTGCCGAGCGGTGCTACCAGCAAGGCAATTGCCGAACTGGAAAGTGGTAAGGGAAAGCAGTTTACTGGCGTTGCAGATCTCATGGCAGATCTACATGCGGAAGATTGAGCGCGCTTCGGCGTTCAAGCGCGATTACAAGCGAGAGGCAAAAGGACGACATCAGGCGACTCTGGATCAAGATTGCGGGCTATTCTTGAAGCTCTGGTGGCGGATCTTCCCCTCGATGCAAAGTACCGAGATCATGACCTGAGCGGTAACTGGGCAGGATATCGGGAGTGCCATATCAAACCCGATCTATTGCTGATCTATCGCAAGTGCGACTCCGATACCCTTCGATTAGCTCGACTTGGCTCACATAGCGAGCTTTTCCGTTGATTCTTTATTTGGCGCTCCCTCGCTTTGCTCTACGCAGAGTATCGGCTCGGGCCGGCGATTTTGTCGCCGTTGTTCGATGAGCAGGCTCTCGGCGCGCGCGCCAAGGTAGACATACACTCCCAGGGCAATAAGCAAGGCCGCTGTTGCCAGCAATAGGAGCACCGCCAGCCAGAGCTCTTGCGGAGCGTCGAGGGCGAACTTGAAGACCAGCATGAGTCCTTCGATGGACACCGCGATGGCAATGGCGGCCACAAAGCGTGTCAGGGTACGCCGCGTGGTGCTGTGACGATGGATATCTTTGCGCAGCAGGACCTCCTCTTCGAGGATGGTCTTGGCCAAATCGAAGACTGCCAACGCCAGGGTAAATAGAATGGTGGCCTGGAAGGGGCCAGTGAAATCGCGCAGCGGATGCTGCCAACGCCAGAGATTGGCTAGGGCAGCGAAACCATGTAAGCCCAACGATGCACTGACGAGCAGCAGGCCGCACGAAAAAAGTGCGTAGAAG
>NZ_JAVRKK010000138.1:0-5495 GCF_031962545.1 Candidatus Igneacidithiobacillus taiwanensis | reverse complement strand
AGTTAGCATTTATTGCGGATAATAGAGACGCGACCGCCGAAGGCCGGGAGCGTCACTAGGAATATGCCATAAGTACGGGCGCGACTGCGATAGCCAGGAGCCCCGATATCGGCAGCCTGTCTCTTTTGCGAGCGTAGCGAGCGAAAGAGACAGGCAGGGGCACTACAAATTAACTATATAATTTTGCTATATTTTTTCTGCTAGAAGCCATACTGAAGCGATGCGGGTATCATGCCGAATCACCCGCCAACCGGCCTTGTGATGCCTCTGGACCAGGCGCGACTGACCCACGATCGCACCGCCGGAAATTATCCGCCGTGATGTCCAACACGACGTAAGAATAATGTTCGCTTTGCAGGAAGCGACTAAAAAATGATCCTGTGTCTCTCCGTGGAGTTGCCGCTCCCATCAGCGAATATGGCAGTATTTCGCAAGCGTGCAAGGAACACTTACCACATGGCCTTGGGTCTGGAGAGACTCCCAATACTCAAATCTGCTATTAGCAATCTCTGGGCCAAAATATCGGCCATGTGGGGGTATTGGGGAAAATTACTAGTCAAAACAGGTTTTATTTATTATACCGATTATTTTTGACAAAATTAAAATAGATCTTATATCACCACTGGTTTATCATTATGCACGATTACTGAAACAGAAGAATTACACAAAATCAGAATTATTTACGAGTTTATACAAATACGGGCATCTATAGCGATATTATTGATAAAATATCCATTTCGATCAAAAAGCCGGCGGTCTATTTGACGTCGGCTTTTTGTTTCAGTGCATTCCTTTCGAGTGTGCTGAAACAAAAATTTTTTTTCAAGGAGGTGTAATTATGTCAAGGAATTACGGCATCGGAACCCGCGATCTTGGGTCGGCTGGCCGTTTATGGCTGCAAAGGCCCCAGTCCGGCTTATCGTATTCCTCTATTGCCACCTATTCCCAGCGATGGGAAGGGAGTTTTGTGCCTTTTGCAAAAGCGCAAGGCGTCAAGCGGATGGAACACATCACAAAAGAGCTTGTAAGCGACTATGCGAATCATCTTATCCAGCAAGGCCAAAGTGCCGCTACGATCAAAAATAACATTGCGGCAATCAACGCCGTGATGAAGCAAGCAAATTCTGGATGGCAAGCAGTCAAACCGTCGGAAATCGGAGTGCCGAAGCGGTCGTATGTGCGGACGGAATCACCGATACTCGATAGAGACCCCCTTGTAAGGGCCAAGGCCAGTCTATCCGATGGCCGAGCAAAGGCAATCATTGATCTGACACGAGAGCTGGGACTACGGCGAAAAGAAGCCTCTTTGTTAGACGCCAGAAAAGCCATCAAAGAAGTGAGAACCAAGGGGCAGGTCACGATTACAGAGGGGACAAAAGGGGGTCGAACTAGGGTCATACCAATCACAAATCAACGGCAAATCGACAGCCTACAAAAAGCCGCAAATGTGCAGGGCAAAGGCGAGCACTCCATGATTCCAGCCGATAAGTCATATCGGTCTTTTCGCCCCGTGCTTGATCGAGCAAATGAGGCACTTGTCCGGGAGACAGGCGGCCAGACTTTTCACGACCTGCGATCAGCCTTCGCATGTGAGCGATACAAGGCGATCACAGGCAGCCCCGCCCCAGTCATTGCAGGGCATCGAGTAGCAAGCAAAGCCGACGATCACATGGCACGAGTGCAGATAGCTAAGGAGCTAGGCCACGGCAGGACAGACGTTACAGCGGCATATCTTGGGAGTTCTCGATGAGTAAATTGACCAGAGAAGTGGAAAACTTGGCCCGTGTCTATTGCAGGCATGGTGGAAAACGCTACAGGCGACGGCAGAAGGGGCTCTGGTTGCGTTTTGTGCAGTTCTGCGAGCCGATGGGTTGTTTCAGTTTAGGACAGATCGGGAAAAGGCATATCGAGGCTTACTTTGCAGAGCTTCGACAAAAAGGCCGGACTGATAACACGCTGTACGAGCATAAGCTGGCAATCGTTGCGCTGTATGAAGCCGCCAATCTCAACCCTCCCACAGTTTTGGCCCGCATTGGGAACCCCAAACCGAATAGGGCCGAGCGACGGCGGAGACGGATACAAAGGCAATGGCAGCAGGTAGCAGCCAACGACCCGATTTTCGATGCCGAAAACAGCGAACCCATCCCCCCGGACCTCCCCCCCCCATCCGTGCCAACACTAGCAACTTCGTTCTTTCCGCTATCGTACTCCCGCGGCCTTCGGCCTTGGGCGCTGCCCTGCGCCCTGCGCTCGCTCCGCTCGCTAGGTCTCGGCCAGCCTGAGTTAGTTTTTACGGTTTATTCATTCGTCCAAAAGCGCTGTTATCTGATATAGGCCGCCGGTTCATTGCCAAACCTTACAAATCATCTGATAGCCAGAACCCAATTGTCCGCCTAGACACCCCAAGCTCTTTGGCTATCTGTTCCTGCGTGTACCCCTGCGCCCGCAAGAGCCTTGCGGTGGCGCGTTCCTGCTCTCTGGATTGCCTGCGGGCTTTACCACTGGCTATGCCGCCAAGTGGAGCGATCTCTAACTGGTTAGTCGCCATACGTCCCGCCTCTGCCTGATTCGTAGCCCTCTTGCCCCTCTCCGCCTGTAGTTCTGGCGTGTGGGTGCGCTCGATGAAGTCTTGCAGGCCTGCAGGCGTGATGTGCCGCCAAGTCCACTTAGCGATGCTCTTGGCTATCGCTCTGAGTTCCGATTCATAGAGGGGCGCATGAAATTGCCCGTTAATGGGCCGTAAATACCCCAAAATCGCATCCTGCCATCGGGGTAAGCCATTGGGTGCCCAATAGTGCCTAATCTCGCTGTAGGCCCATTGCCGCACCGTATGGAACAGATAAACGTTCCGCCCCGTCTGGTAGGCTTCCTCCGGGGCTTCTGGGACATAGCGCCTGGCATTGGCCGCATCGAGGTTCAGATGCTCCGCCAGTTCGCCAAGGGTCCAGCAGTGATCGTGCAAGACATGGGTTGACCAATACGGATGGACTAAGTTTTTGCTTATAAGGCCGGCATAGCGGTCGTCGGCATCCATCTTGACGCATAACCCACGCTCTACGGCTGCAAGATAGCGCTGAGGCGCTTCCCTGCCTGCCTGGGTGCAGGTAACGCCAGCCTTGAGGAAATAGAACAGGTGGCCGTGGCCGTTCTCAGGATTGAGCGCTAGGGCGTTCGGGATCGGCTCTACAAGGCTTTGCAAGTCGATACGGTGATCGACGTCCAGCACAATGTCCCAGATCTGCGTCGGTGGGTTGTGCTGGATGTATCGGTAGGCCAAGGCCTGCTTTCTGGACCGGACATGCAGGCCTTGGCCAAGGTCATCGGTGCAATAGGGCCTATGGGGTAGGTGTTTAAGCCACTGGTGTAGGAGCGCTGGGATACCTGGATCGGGGGCTGGTTGCTCGGTGGATTGGGTCTTGCGCTTGCGGGCTTTTGACTTGAGTATGCCGCGTTGGAAAAGCCAGTTGAGCCTATAGCGTTCGGCGTCTTGGGGTTTGTCTCGAACAAAGTCTGAGATGTAATCCTGGACGTACTCAAGCGGGACAAGCCAGCCGCCAGGGAAAATACGATCATTGGAGGCCATGCTGCCCTCCGGCTCGCTCGTCTGCTGCTATCTGACGGGGCCGGAGGGTTGGAGCTTTGCTATAGCAGATGCTATAGTTTCTCCAAGCCTCGTCGGCCCATGCTGCCCCGATTCCTAAGCCTGCTACAGCTTTGTCAGGAATCGGGGCATTGCGTTTCTGAATCATTGCAATGCCTTTTGTTTTCAAACCATCCAGCGAATCTACTCTCTGAACCGCTGTTTTGCCAAGTGGCTGTTCATGAGTGACAAAAGAGAATACCTTTTTGTCTCATAACGCCCTCTCATCGGCAGGCGGCTAACTCAGCAAAATCAGGCCATCCGTTCCGCCGCTGGCCAGGCCCACAAGACAGAAGGACGCAAAAGGTCTTACAAAAGGGTAAGCCGCCATGGGCCAATAAGCGCTGCGATTCGGTATAAAAGTCGTCCTTGAGTTCCATACAAAATATTTTTTTGTATAATCAATAACTAAGTAATCATATTCGGGGTAATTACTATGGCAAGGAGAAGTAACCCTTTTGCTCAAGCAGGTCATCCAGAGCATGAAGAATATATGAAGGCAAGAAAGATCATTCTTTCGGACTTCCCTTCCCTGAAAGAGAATTTTCCTTATGCGGTTGGAACAAGAGAAGAAATTATTGAGCATTATAAAAATAAAGGGGAAGAAATAGACGAAAGATATATATCACAGGTACTCCGTTCTTACTCAATAAGAGATGAGTATCTAGAGAGCATTATCGAAAAAACTCAACGTTTTGACATACACGGAAACCCTGTTGGCGAGATCCGCGATGAAGATAAAGCTCGTGCACAAAAGGAGCTTGAAAAGCGGAAGAAAAGAAGAGAGCGAATGAAGATGGAGAAAGAAAGTCAGGCGGAACAGGATCGCGAGACGGAATGATGCAAAAGTCCCATGGCCGGAAAAATGGCAGGCTCCCTAGTGGTTTTACATTCGCATTAAAATCGCAGATCCACCGGAAGAGGAAATGGAGCGATGAAAAAGCAAAATCGGAAATTCGGTGCCACCCTAGGCACCATCACCGCTGTCGCAATGTTGAGCGGCTGCGCGGCCAACATGAATATCCCCGGCAGCAATCCGCTGCGGCAGACCAGCTATGTGCAGCAAAACTATAAGGGCCATGCCTTCGAGGTCGGTTCTGTTACCTTGGCGAACCCGAAAATGGACAAGCCGGCCTGGGATCACCCGTTGCCTGGGAAGTATTACCTGAAGCTGATCCGCGCCGAACTCCTGGCCGCGTTCCAGCATTATCACCTTGGCGACGGTACCAAACCGGCATACAAGGTGAACGTAGCGGTAAAGGATTGGCACTTTACGTCTGGTGGGTTTGATACATGGACAGTTGGTCACCTCTACGCTGACACCAGCGTGGAAAATCCGCAAACTGGCCAAAGCACTCCGCCCTTCCAGGTCAAGGTGTGGGATGCAGGTGGCTACCGCTGGGCCTACTGGTCCGCGCCGTCCTGGGATTATTGCCGCCGCCTGCCTGTTGGCCTTGGGGTATTCGTTGCCAAGGACATGAAGCGGTTACAGGAGGGGAAGTCGCTGGATGATTTTTCCAACAGTTACGATGGCCTCTGGAATGCCGACATGGACCAGTTTCGCGGCGTCATCACACCAGGCAACTCCCTCAGTCAGCAACAGATCGAGCAGATCACCGGCCTGAGCAAGGAACAACTGGAGGATTACGCGAAAAAGGCGGGAAGTTAACGCGTCCTGAAAGACCGCAAGCAGTAAAGAAAAACGCCGACGATGCTTTGTCGGCGTTTTACTTGGCATTTTGGGGCCCAAAGAGGGCTACGCAGGTAGCTCTTGCAGCACTCACAGCGTAGGTATAGGATAAAAGAACTGTACCGCCATTCGTCATCGACGATAAACCGCCGCCGGCCCCGGCTA
>NZ_JAVRKK010000137.1:0-5526 GCF_031962545.1 Candidatus Igneacidithiobacillus taiwanensis | reverse complement strand
GAACAGCCACACCATCGACTCGGACAGAAACCACCGCTATCCTTCCTCCTCCAACATCTACCACAGTGCCAAAGGTGGTGGACGCATACACCTAGTTTCTTCCCCCCAAGGACTTGTGGTAACCTCCCGCTACAAGCTGCGCGTATTTTGGTATACAAGTCTATTTGGGGCTGCAAGGCCAGTCTTGTGACGGGAGGTAGTTGGCAATGGTCGTGCCCGAACTCGAAGCAGCTCCCCTAACGGGCACGGCGGTTTACGAATATCTGCTCTACTTGCAGGCGAGTGGTGGTGCAGTGGCGTTGAGCGATCTGCGGGGCAAGTTGCATTGCATGGGACGCCTTTCCCGTCTTTCGCGTCAGGGTGTCACCATCTTTTGCCGCGATTTGCACGAGGGGGTTCCGGAAATTCTGGTTGCCCACTACGAGCCGAATCGGTCGGTTCATTTTCTGCTGAGCCAGGGGCGAGAGGAAGAGCCCGGGTCCTGGTGCTTTCCCTATCCGCCATCCATACAGGTCCGCCAGGAACGGCGGCATCTCCGCTACACCTTGTCTGCGGCGGTGCTGGCGAGTTGGAGCAGCTCTTGCAGTGCCGAAGCCATACGTGGTGATGTTGTGGATATCGGTCTTGGTGGGTTCCTCGCCAGCATCTATGTTTCGAGCGAGCAACTGGTCGATACGGTCTCTTGTCGCGAGGGTGCGCGAGGTGTGGTAACTCTGCGTCGCGATGATGGGCGCGAGTGGGTCGGTGAAGCAGAACTGCGCCGACGCGTGCCGCTGGCGCCGCCGAGTGAAGAGAAAAATGAGACTGGCTCAGAATTTGTTCTGCTAGGTTTTGCTTTTCAGTTCGAGGATTCCTCTGCTTTGAATGATCTGACGGATTTTTTCCAAGGAATTCTCGGGCCGATTGCTTGAACCGGCCCACGACGGGTGGTTTATCGAGGGACATCAATGCTGCAGTACCAGTACCGGCCGCGTCTTTCGTACTGATTGCCGTTCCCGCTGTAGCGGCAGACCAAACGCTTCTTTGGCAAAACACCATCCGTAGAGTCCGACCCAAAGCAGTAGCATAGTAGAGAGCGCGGCGATCAGCGCTGCCGCGGCGGAACTTTGTAAAATTCGCACCAGGTACGTAACCCCCCCTTGCAATAGCACGCTAACCAGTAAAAAGATCAGCCAAACACGTACGTTGCGCAGTACCGCCAAAAAACCGGCCAGTACCGCCAAATATCCTTCACGAACCAATCCCAAAACCACAGACCCAACTGACAACATCAAGAAAACATTGCCGAGTAGAGTCTGCGCATTGCCGAGACTGTTGCTGAGCAAATTTTTCAGCCATAGAGGTATCCGTTCCCAGGCTGGTGTGCGAAGATTTTTCAGAGTCGCCGCGGAAGACATATGATCGTGCGCCAGTATCGCCTGCAGGTAGTGATGCAAAGACCAAAGGAGCAGCAGGATCATCGACACCAATAGTGCGATCGCAAGGCCCAGCCGCAACAGTGGCAGCCAAGGAAGATCTCGGAAAGCTATAAGGACGTCGCGAATCTGCCAGCCGCCAAGCTCAACGGTCATTGCGGTAGCAAAAATCAGCGCGGTTTCGAGGCAAGCAAAGGGAATGGTCAAAATCAGGGTTTGCTGCGTGAGATTCAAAAAAATGAGTAGCCCAGAGAGGAAGACGAAAGCGACGGGCGCCTCTTTCTGTAAGGCCCAAGACTCTCTCGCCCAACGCAGAAACCAGCCGGGCGGTACGGAATGGGGTTGTAGCACGGAGGCCATTCAATCCTCGTAAGCAGTTACGCGGCTACGCAAACTGCCGCGCCACAAAATCGTCTCGATTTCGCTCCCCGGCCCGACTTCTTTGGCCTCGCGTATCACCTTACCGTTTTGATCGCGTGCGATGGCATAGCCGCGTTCCAAAATGGCTCGTGGATCCAGGCCCTGCAAACGCAGACGACGGCGTTCCAGCTCTCGCTCCTGACGCAGCAGTTGGCTTTGCCAGGCGAGTAGCAGGCGTTTTCGCAGTTGTTCGCTGGCTTCCTGCAAGGAAAGTAGACCGCGGCGCGGGTCGTTTCGATGCAGACGGCTCAACAGCGTTTGTTGGCGCTGTTCACAAGATCGTATGGTTTGCTGCACTTGCCGATACAAGCGCTGTGCGAGCTGCTGGACCTGTTGCTGCTCAAAGCGGAGATTCTCCGCTGGACTACGCAGGCGAGCACGTAGGTAGTCTAGGCTCAGGGTAGCCTCCCGCAGACGTCGATCCATACCGCGTTGCATTTGTTGCTGCAGGCTACGCAGGCGGGCACGCCATTCGTTCTGCTCCGGGCTGATCCGCTCTGCGGCCGCGGTCGGTGTTGCGGCCCGAAGGTCGGCAACGAAATCGGCAATGGTGAAGTCGATTTCATGGCCGATCCCGGTCACCACCGGTAGGGTGCTGGAGAATATGGCTCGGGCAACGCGCTCGTCGTTAAAGCACCAGAGATCCTCCGCGCTGCCGCCGCCGCGAGCGAGGAGAATGAGGTCTTCGCTGGCACGTCGATTGGCTAATTCTAGCGCTGCGACAATCTGTGGCACGGCAGCATCGCCCTGCACCAGGACCGGGTAGAGAAGCAGTTCCAGTAGGGGCCAGCGCTTGGCCAGGGTCACTCGAATATCGTGCCAAGCGGCCCCGGTGGCCGAGCTGATGACCGCAACGCGTCGCGGAAATGCCGGCAAGGGGCGTTTGCGCTCGGCGGCAAAGAGGCCCTCGGCGGCAAGCTTTTCCTTGATGCGTTGAAACTCTGCCGCCAGGTCGCCGCCGCCTTGTTTTTCCATTTGTTCAGCGATGAGTTGGAATTCGCCGCGCCCCTCATACAGGGTCGGCTGCGCTACTATACGTACCTGCATGCCGTCGGTGGGCTGCCAACGTTGCGCTATGTTGCGATTGCGGAACATGGCGCAGCGTACCTGGGCGCGCGCGTCTTTGAGGGAAAAATACCAATGGCCGGAGCTGGGGCAGGAAAAATTGGAAATCTCGCCCTCGACCTGCAGCAGGGGAAAGTTACCTTCAATGATCTCCCGGACCGCGCTGTTCAGCTCGCTTACCTGTAGTATTGGCAGCCGCTTGTCACTTGCGAAAATAGTCATTTACCCTCGAAGTTCGATTTTTGCTTGACCTTACGGGGACGAGGTCTTATGGTCAACTCGACATTCACGAATCGAGGAGGCCCCATGGCCGTTGTAGAGCTGACCCAGGAAAATTTTGAACAGATCGTCAGAGGTAACGAGATGGTGGTCATCGATTTCTGGGCCCCCTGGTGTGCCCCTTGCCGTGCCTTTGCGCCGATTTTTGAAGCGGCGGCAGAAAAACATCCCGATGTAGTCTTTGGAAAAGTAAATACCGATGAGGAGCAGGAGTTGGCCGGAGCCTTTCAGGTACGTTCCATTCCAACGTTGACGATTTTCCGTCAGCAGATTGGCATCTTCTCTCAGGCAGGCTCTTTGCCAGCCAGCGCCTTGGACCAAGTCATCGCCCAGGCACAGGGGCTGGACATGGATCAGGTGCGGGCGGAAATTGCCGCGCAGCAAGCAGGGGATGGGCAGCATTAGGTATTGCTGCGTGCCGGGGCGCTTATAGCCCCGGTATTGCCAATGCCGCTCGGTTGGATGTTGGTGAAACCAATGATTACCAAGCCAACCATGGCGACAGCCCATAGTATCAAGAACAAAAATAACAGCACACTCGAACGCTTCGGTTTTTTCACGAGTTCTCCTTACTGCCAAACATTTACTCGACGGACCCCCAAAAAATGCATATCCAATGGGATTTCTATGCGTCGGGTTTGTTTTTTCAATTGATCTGAAAACGGCGTGTATGGAAAAGAAAGTCGGATGATCTGTTCGGCCGCGGCATCAAGCTCAGGGTTCCCGGAAGAGTGTACCATGATGATGCGTTGTAAACCGCCTTGCGGATTGAGTACTACTTTGACCTTCAGGTTACCAACCAATTCACCGGGATAGTTGAGATCGCCAATCCGCTCTAGTTTTTGGATCCAGCCGGCAATGTAAAAATCTGCTGCAGGGGTTTCGGGATTATGAAACTTGGGCAACTCGGGGGCGGCGGTGGCCGCACGTGCGGCATCACTGATCTGTCCCTCTAAGCGACCAATATCGATGTGTGGCCGACTGGTTGGCGCCGTTTGCGTGGCGGCTGGCGGGGTAGATGGCGCTCGTTGTTCGCGGCTGGGCGCCAGTGCCCGTATGGGAGCAGGCCGATGGCTTTGGCGAGGTTGCGGATGCGGAAGAGGACGTGATTGCGCCACCGGCGGACGTGGAACTGGCACGGGATGTGCGCGCTGTGGCTGTGCCGTTTGTGGCTTACTTGGCCGACTCGGAGCCAGCGGACGAGCCGGCTCTGGCATGATTTGGAAAGTTTTGTAGCGTTCTTGCTTGCCCGGTAACGCCAAATGCTTGGGCGGAATCCGATACAGTAGCAGGAAGAGTAGCGCCCCTACGAATATGGCAGCGGGAAGCAGCCAAGGGAGGAGACTGTCGCTCCAACGCGGCTTACCTTCCGGAATCAGAAAAAAGAAGCGATCACTGACGCTCAAGTTATCACGCACCAGCCCGAGTTTTGCCCATGGCCGTAAGAGTGAGGCATCGGCGCCCGGGAGTAAAGAGAGCCCTTCTCTGATTCGCTAAGCCGGGCCAAGTAGGAGGTGGAGGCATGGTGCGGATAGCCAATTGGCGTATGGATCGGGAGATGTTCTCGTCATTTTGTAACAACGAGTAATAAGCCGGCGAAAAGTTACAAAAAAATGATTGCCGCAGAAATGTGCTAAAATTACCATTGAATTGCACATAGAATTTTGAATATATAGTATTATAATATTCTAATTTTCTACTTGCAATTCGAAGATCGCCAAATAGAGATAGAGGAGTCCGCAATGCAATACAAGCGTATTTTTGTCGCTGTGGCTATGTCCGCAATTATTCCCGCAACAGCTCTGGCTGCCAATATTCCCCTGGATCCGACCAATAGCGCCTTGGACCCACAGAGTCCTTATGCAACTTTGTACCTGCCACAAAACGCTCCGACAAGCGTCGATCAGGTGGGGCCAGATGCCTGGACGCATGCTTATGGCAATCCGCAGCATAATGCAGCATTTTCGGTAGCTAAGGACGCGCCACAATGGATTCGCGATGGTGTGCGTTGGAATTTTCCAGAAGCGCGGGCCTGGCCGCTGTCTGACTCTCACCCCTATGGAGAAAAAGTGGATGGGTTGAAAGAGGCGTTACCCGTGCAAACGCAGTTCTATGGTAACGCCCTTGGTGTATCGGTAGTGCGTGGCGTCGTGTATGCAGAAAGCGATGACATGTTCGCGTACGCAATCAATGCGCAAACCGGAAAATTGATCTGGCGTAGTAGTCCGGTCGAAAACAACTTGATGAGCAATCCCTTGGTAGTGGGAAATCATGTATATCTCTCTGCGGGTAGTGTGTCTTTCAATTTTGCCAATGTGATGAAGTATGCGAAGCACCCACGCCAGGC
>NZ_JAVRKK010000136.1:0-5526 GCF_031962545.1 Candidatus Igneacidithiobacillus taiwanensis | reverse complement strand
GAATATGATTACTTAGTTATTGATTATACAAAAAAATATTTTGTATGGAACTCAAGGACGACTTTTATACCGAATCGCAGCGCTTATTGGCCCATGGCGGCCTACCCTTTTGTAAGACCTTTTGTTCCATTCTGTCTTGTGGTCCTGGCCCGCGGCGGAACGGATAGCCTGATTTTGCTGGGTTAGCCGCCTGCCGATGAGGGGGCGTTATGAGACAAAAAGCCTTTATCTCGCGTTTCCTCCCGTTGGTTAGGATCGAAGACTTGGCAGATTCGCGGGTCTGGGAGTAAATTCGCTGGATGGTTTGTAAACACAAGGCATTGCGATGATACAGAAAACGCGATGCCCCGATTCCTGTCTAGCTTTCGCGGGCATTCAGGAGATCGGGGCACGGTGTCCGACCAGGGACTGGGGAGAGTATAGCAACTGCTACTCCTCGCACCTAGCCCCCCGGTCCCGTCAGACAGCAGACGCGAGCACCGGAGGGCAGCATGGCCTCCAAGCGTAATCGCGATGTTTTCCCGGGCGGCTGGCTTGTTCCGCATGAGCATCTCCAGCAGTACATTGCGGATTACATACGCGACAAACCAAAAGACGGCGAGAAATACCGGCGAGAATGGCTTTCCCAGCACTTGGGTAAGGGCAAAACGGCCGCCCGCAAGCATAAGCACAAGACCCAATCCACTAAGCAACTAGCCACCGATCTGGCGGATACCCCAGAGACCCTACGCCCGTGGCTTGAACACCTACCCAATCGACCCTATTGCAGCGATGACCTTAGCGAAGGCCTTTGTATTCGATCTACAAAGCAGGCCTTGGCCTACCGATACATCCAGCACAACCCACCAACACAGGTCTGGAATATCGTGCTGGACGTGGACCACTGTATCGACCTGCAAAGCCCTGTGGAGCCGATCCCGAACGCCATAGCGATCAATCCGAAAAACGGCCACGGCCACCTGTTCTATTTCCTCAAGGCAGGCGTTACCCGCACCCAGGCAGGCCGACAGGCTCCCTTGCAGCTTCTGGCAGCCGTAGAGCGCGGGTTATGCGTCAAGATGGATGCTGATCCCCAATATGTCGGCTTGGTGAGCAAGAACCTGGTCAATGCCGACTGGCTTGTTCATTCCTACCATGATCGACTCTGGACCCTTGGCGAACTGGCGGAGCACCTGAACCTCGATGCGGCCAATACCCGGCGCTATGTCCCAAAAAGCCCGGAAGAAGCCTTCCAAACTGGCAGGAATGTCTACCTTTTCGAGGTGGCACGAAAATGGGCCTACAGCGAGATTAGGGACTATTGGGCACCAAATGGCTTGCCTCGATGGCAGGATGCGATTTTGGGGCATTTACGGGCCATTAACAGGCAATTTCACGCGCCCCTCTATGAATCGGAACTTAGGGCGATTGCCAAGAGCATTGCCAAGTGGACTTGGCGGCACATTACGCCCGCAGGTCTGCAAGATCTGATCGAACGCACCCACACGCCAGAGGTACAGGCCGAGAGAGGCAGGAGGGCCACTAATCAGGCAGATGCGGGGCGACGTGGGGGATTGGCAGCGACCAATCAGGTAGAGGCCGGGATTGCCAGCGGCAAAGCCCGCAGGCTAACCAGAGAGCAGGCCCGTGCTACCGCAAGGCTCTTGCGGGCGCAGGGATACACGCAGGAAGAGATCGCGGCAGAGCTTGGAGTGCCCAGAAGGACGATTGGGTTCTGGCTCTCAGATGATTTGTAGGGTTTGGCAATGAACGAGCGGCCTATATCAGATAACAGCGCTTTTGGACGAATGAATAAACCATAAAAACTAAATCAGGCTGGCCGAGACCTAGCGAGCGGAGCGAGCGCAGGGCGCAGGGCAGCGCCCAAGGCCGAAGGCCGCGGGAGTATGACGGCGTGAATGACAAGGTTGTTAGGGTTGGCACGGATGGGGTGGGGGGAGGGGTTCGCTGTTTTCGAAAATCGGGTCGTTGGCTGCTACCTCCTGCCATTGCCTTTGTATCCGTCGGCGTTGCCGCTCTGCGCGGGTAGGCTTCGGATTCTCGATGCGGGCCAGGATCGCTGGCGGAGTACGATCGGCGGCTTCGAACAAAGCTGTAAGCGCCAGCTTGTATTCATACAGTGTGTTGTTTGTTCGGCCCTTCTTTTTGAGATCAGCAAAGAAAGTTTCAATCTGTTTTTTTCCAATTTGCCCAAGGCTATAGCACCCTAGCGGCTCGCAGAACCGTGCAAAAGCCCGCCACATACCCTTGTGGCGGCGGCGGTAGCTCTTTCCGCCATGCCGGCAATAGACACGCGCTAGATCGTCGATCTCTCGCAGTAGTCTGGTCATCGTGCGCTCCCGACGTAAGCGGCGACAACGTCTGTCCGTCCATGGCCGAGTTCCGTTGCGATTTGCGCTCGCGCCTGATAGTCGGCGGCTTTGTCTGCCAATCTTCTACCAGCTATAACAGGGGCATGATATCCAGTAATTTCTCGGTATCTCTGGCAAGCGTACGCTGCTCGCAGCGAGTGCAGCGACTGCCCGGTTTCTCTTTTGAGGGCGGCGCTCACACGATCGATCGTGGGTCGAAAATCTTTGTAAGACATATTGGCGGGGATCATTGAGCGGTCCTTTCCTTGAATCCTAGCTGCGGCGTTTATTGTGTCGATTTGCCTCTGATTAGTGATGGGCACGATCCGCACACGCCCCCCTTTCGTACCCGTTGAAATCGTAATTCGGCCAGATTTAGCCTCTTTTTGTGCTGTTTTAGCATCGAAAAGACACGCCTCTTTTTTCCTAAGCCCAAAATCCCGCGCCAAATCTATCAAAATTTTTTCACGGTCATCAGTCAGGCTATTTTTTGCTCTTATCAGCGGCTCACGATCAAGTATCGGCGCTTTTGTACGCACATAAGAGCGGCGCGGTGCGCCAATATCTGATGGTTTTATTGATTTCCACTCAGGATTAGCTTGCTTCATTACAGTGTTAATAGCCGCAATATAATTTTTAATCGTAGCCGCGCTATGCCCTTGTTTTACAAGATTCTTTACAAAATTATTTACCAATTCTTTGTCAATTCGCTCCATTCGACCAACCCCATTTTGTTTTGCAAAAGGCGCAAAGCCTCCTTCCCATGAGCGGGAATATGTAGCTATAGACGAGTAAGATAGGCCAGATTGCGGCCTTTGCAGCCATAAACGGCCTGCTGTACC
The DNA here is from genome assembly GCF_031962545.1 of Candidatus Igneacidithiobacillus taiwanensis. Taxonomy (NCBI): domain Bacteria; kingdom Pseudomonadati; phylum Pseudomonadota; class Acidithiobacillia; order Acidithiobacillales; family Acidithiobacillaceae; genus Igneacidithiobacillus; species Candidatus Igneacidithiobacillus taiwanensis. The sequence goes on along the minus strand of NZ_JAVRKK010000136.1, from coordinate 2,333 downwards.
AAGATCACGGGTTCCGATGCCGTAATTCCTTGACATAATTACACCTCCTTGGAAAAAATTTTTTGTTTCAGCACACTCAAAAAGAATGTGCTGAAACAAAAAGCCGACGTCTAATAGACCGCCGGCTTTTTGATCGAAATGGCTATTAGCCATATATTTGTATCATCGGAATATAGTTATAAGTGCCCGTATTTATCTAAGGTTATATGCGAATAATACAACGTTCGTGCAATATTTGTATTTTTTTAATCTTAGATGTTGATAAAGTGCGGTAATATACTTTTTTATTTTTCAAACACGATCTTTCTAATCAATAATTCTGTTGATTAACAACTGTCCCGATACTCCCCATGGCCGCATCATTGGGCACAAGAAGATTTGCTAGGCAATTTTTCGAGTATCGGGCTTTCTCCCTGACCCTGCGACCATGGTAAGTGTTGCATGCACGCCTGCCTATGTTGCCTATACATAGACTGTTGGGGGCGGCCACTCCACGGGAGAAAAGCAGCATTTTTTAGTCGCATCTGCTTGGCGAACAGTTTTTATCCCTGGCTGGACTATACAAGGGACAATTTCCGCGCTTGCGATTTGTGGGTCAGTCGTGCCGTGTCCTGGGCACCGCAAGCGGGGTGTGGCGGGTGATTCTGCATGATACCCGCATTGATCCGATATGGCTTCTAGCCGAAAAAGTATAGCAATATTAGATAGTTATTTGGATGTTCCCCTGCCTGTCTCTTTCGCTCGCTACGCTCGCAAAAGAGACAGGCTGCCGATATCGGCGCTCCTGGCTATCGCAGTCGCGCCCGTACTTATGGCATATTCCTAGTGACGCTCCCGGCCTTCGGCGGTCGCGTCTCTATTATCCGCAATAAATGCTAACTCTGCATTATTGCGATATATTAACGTATGCGAAAATACCAAGTTACAAGCATCTTGCCTTATTCACACCTACGGGCTGGTGGTATTATTTCGGCGTGTGCTTAACGCACTGTGGCTATTATCGCTGTTGTTTTCAAGTATCTAGAAAATATCAGTTGATCGCTGCTATTCGCTGCGATATTGGTAGCTGAAAAAAGGCAAAATCTTGGTCGATTTTCGCGCACGTCAGACGTGGCGGTCAGGGAAGGATTTAGCCGGGGCCGGCGGCGGTTTATCGTCGATGACGAATGGCGGTACAGTTCTTTTATCCTATACCTACGCTGTGAGTGCTGCAAGAGCTACCTGCGTAGCTCTCTTTGGGCCCCAAAATGCCAAGTAAAACGCCGACAAAGCATCGTCGGCGTTTTTCGTTGCTGCTTACGGCCTTTTTGGACGCTTCAACTTCCCGCCTTTTTCGCGTAGGCCTCCAATTGGGCTTTGCTCAGGCCGGTGATCTGTTCGATTTGTTCCTGGCTAAGGGAATTGCCGGGCGTGATGACACCACGGAACTGTGGTCTGTCTGCGCTTAAAAAAGTATCTTCGCCATTGGAGTAGTTATCCAGTGACTTCCCTTCCTGAAGTCGCTTCATATCCTTGGCAACGAATACGCCCAGACCAACAGGTAGGCGGCGGCAATAATCCCAGGAAGGCGCAAACCAGTATGCGCCTCTGTATCCGCCAAAATCCCATACCTTAACCAGGAATGGAGGGGCAACTTGTCCGGTTTGCGGGTTTTCCACGCTGGTGTCGGCGTAGAGATGCCCAACTGTCCAACCCTCACCTGACACAAAATGCCAATTCTTTACCGCTACGTTCACCTTGTATGCCGGTTTGGTACCGTCGCCAAGGTGATAATGCTGGAACGCAGCCAGGAGTTCGGCGCGGATCAGCTTCAGGTAATACTTCCCGGGCAACGGGTGATCCCACGCTGGTTTGTTCATCTTCGGGTTCGCCAAAGTAACAGAGCCGACCTCGAAGGCATGGCCCTTATAGTTTTGCTGCACATAGCTGGTCTGCCGCAGCGGATTGCTACCAGGGATATTCAAGTTGGCCGCGCAGCCGCTCAACATTGCGACGGCGGTGATGATGCCCAAGGTGGCACAGAATTTCCGATTTTGCTTTTTCATCGCTCCATTTCCTCTTCTGGTGGATCTGCGATTTTAATGCGAATGTAAAACCACTAGGGAGCCTGCCATTTTTCCGGCCATGGGACTTTTTGCATCATTCCGTCTCGCGATCCTGTTCCGCCTGACTTTCTTTCTCCATCTTCATTCGCTCCCTTCTTTTCTTACGTCTTTCAAGTTCCTTTTGTGCGCGAGCTTTATCTTCATCGCGGATCTCGCCAACAGGGTTTCCGTGTATGTCAAAACGTTGAGTTTTTTCGATAATGCTCTCTAGATACTCATCTCTTATTG
>NZ_JAVRKK010000135.1:0-5669 GCF_031962545.1 Candidatus Igneacidithiobacillus taiwanensis | reverse complement strand
TACAACGCCGAACGGCCACACCATCGACTCGGACAGAAACCACCGCTATCCTTCCTCCTCCAACATCTACCACAGTGCCAAAGGTGGTGGACGCATACAACTACTTGCCAAGGTTTTTCTTTTGCTCTATAACCCGTTCAGAGTCCGATAAATAACGGGACGTGCACATGCGCTTGATGGATCTAGTTGTTCCTGTTACGAAAATATCTGTAGTTACCTGCGTTCTAGCGGCTTTTCTACTTACTGGCTGCGCGGAATACGAAACCAACGATGGCTGGCAAGGCCCTACGGTAGCGCCATCGGCGGCCTATACCCCGCCTCAGAGTGCGACGCCAACGTACTCCTACGAGCAGCACCGCGAGGCAACGATTCTGGATGCTGTGCTGGTCAATGCGATTGCCCAGATTGGTAAACCCTATGTGTGGGGTGGTGAGAGTCGTCACCACGGTTTTGATTGCAGCGGATTGATTCAGTACGTACTTTCGAAAGCCGGTGTGGTGGTACCGAGGACAGCGCGGCAGCAGGCGCTTGCCTTACCGGCGGTCCCTTACAGTCAGATTCAAAAAGGCGATCTCGTCTTCTTCAATACCATGGGCGCCCCCGATACCCACGTTGGTATTTACATTGGGGGCGGTCAGTTCGTTAGCGCCCTCAATCGCCATGCTGGTATTACCGTGCAGAGTTTGAACAATCCCTACTGGGCGCAGCGTCTCGATGGCGTTCGTAGACCCATGCCTCCGGAGCTTCTCGCCATGCAGTCTCTGGATGAACATGTCCTCAACCGCTGATCTCTATTGCGACGTCTTCTCTTCGCGGCGCACTTATGCAGCGCTGCTCTCTGGCATTGCCGCCTTATTGTTGACCGCCTGCGCAACGAAGGTACCGTATCAGAGTGCGGCGCCCATTTCACCTGCTCCTAGCGCCATCGTTCCGGCGCCATTGGCCGCAACTCCACCCGCGGCAAATGCGGAAAATATCGCTCCGACGCCTCTGCCCGAGGCAGCGAACTGCTCGCAAAATCTCATCTTTCCGGGCTTCCCTGAGAGCGATCAGCAGCGTATGCGTGACTTTGCCTGCACGTTGCAAACCCAATATCACCTGCCGCCCCAATGGGTGTTACCGGCGCTCTACAATGCCCGCTTCAATGCGCGGGCCCTGGCCTTGATGACGCCACCGCCTCCTTCCCCTGTGCCATTGCGGCCCTACCCCTGGTGGCGTTATCGCGATCGCTTCTTGCGTCCGGATCGCCTGCAACGGGGAGTGGAATTCTGGAATGCCCATCGCCATATCTTGCAACAGGTCGCCACTAAATATGGGGTGTCGCCTGAGATATTGTTGGGCATCCTGAATATCGAGACGGGCTTTGGCAGTTTTCAAGGCAATTTCCGAGTACTGGATGCGAACCTTTCCTTGGCCTTGGGGTTGCCGGCACGTCGCGCCTTTTTTCTTCGAGAGAGCGCGGCGACCATAGAACTCGCGCATCGCTTGGGACGACCGGTCTCATCCCTGCGTGGCTCCGAAGCTGGTGCCATGGGGATGTCGCAGTTTCTTGCCAGCAGTTACCTGAAATATGGAACCGTATGGGATGATCCTCCAGGCGAGGGGCTGCCGGATCTCTGGACCTCTGTGCCGGACGTGCTCGCCTCGACGTCGCGTTTCTTCCTCGCCCACGGTTGGCGCCCAGGACAGCCCGTGTTACAGGAGGCGTCAGTAGAAAATCCCGTGCAAGCGGAACAATTTCTGCACGGACGCTACGCGTTGGCGCAGCTTACTGCACTGGGCATTCGCCCCCGTGCCGGACGAGCTATGCCGGGCAATACCCCAGTCGGGCTCCTGCGCTTGGCCACGGAGCGCGGCCCCCGCTATTACATTGCCTACCCCAATTTTTACGCCATCATGGGGTATAACCCGAGTATTAATTATTCTGCCACGGTTTGGGCCTATGCCGAGGCGTTGCGCGCGCGGGTAGGCTGAGTGTTCGGCGTGTAAGTGCTACACTCTGGGGAGTTCCCGATACGGAGGCTCCCTTGCCAGCACTCTCCCCCGCTGAACTTACCTTGCTGTTGCCCGACTGGCTGATCCCGATACAACCTACCGGAGCGTTAGCGCAACACGGCATCGCAATCCACCAGGGAAGAATCGTCGCTCGTGATCGCCACGAGCTATTGCAACAACAGTTTCCTGCAGCTCGGCATATTCACCTACCCGGACAAGCGCTGCTCCCGGGCTTTATCAACGTCCACACCCATGCAGCAATGACTCTGTTGCGGGGGTTGGCCGATGATCTGCCGCTGATGGTCTGGCTGCAGGAGCATATTTGGCCCGCAGAGGGGCGCTTTGTTGCCCCCGATTTTGTCCAGGCAGGGACGAGACTGGCAATTGCGGAAATGCTGCGCAGCGGCACCACTTGCTTCAATGATATGTATTTTTTCAGCTCCGAGGCGGCGCAGGTAGCTTCCGACATGGGAATGCGGATGGTGCAAGGGCACGTGATCATCGATTTCCCCACCACGTACACCCGCAATGCGGAGGACGCTCTGCGCGTTGCAGCGGAGAAAATAGCGGCAGCGCCTCGCTCGCCGCTCTTACGCCATAGTATTGCGCCCCACGCACCCTACACCGTCAGCGATGCTCCCTTGCGCGAAGCAGCACAATTGGCGCGGGAGCGCGGGCTTTTACTACACATGCACGTACACGAAACCGCCGGGGAAGTGCGCGACGCTGTTGCTCGCGATGATCGTCGCCCGTTGCGCCGCTTGCACGATCTTGGCCTGCTCGGCGAGGATTTTCTTGCGATTCACATGACCCAGCTCGATGCCAGCGACCTAGCGATCTGCAAGGAGACGGGGTTGCGGATTGGGCATTGTCCAGAATCGAATCTCAAGCTTGGCTCGGGCATAGCGCCTATTGCAACGCTCTTGGAGCAAGGGCAAATCATCGGCCTCGGTACCGACGGCGCGGCCAGCAACAATGACCTCGACATGCTCGGTGAGCTGCGTACGGCAGCCCTTCTTGCCAAAGGGCGAGATGGCGATCCCACTGCCCTGCCTGCCCAGCAAGCCCTACACCTCGCCACTTTGGGCGCGGCCCAGGCCCTGGGTTGGCAGGACGAAATCGGCAGTCTGGAAGTGGGCAAATCTGCGGATTGCATTGCCGTGAGTTTTGATCATCCAGCCACGACTCCGGTCTACGACCCCATATCCCAATTGGTCTACTGTGCGAGTCGAGATCAAATCCGGGCCGTGTGGGTGGCGGGTGTGCAGAAAATTGACAATGGCGAAGCATTGGCGTGGGACGTACAGCAATTACAGCGCGATGCCCAAGATTGGGCGTTGCGCATCCGCAGGGAGCATTCGTGATGAGCAACATGGATTCCGCAGAAGTCGACAAGTTTCAATCGTTTGCCAGCAAGTGGTGGGATACCGATGGCCCGGTGCGGACCCTGCACGACATCAATCCCTTGCGCCTGCAATATATCCAAGAACATAGCTCAGGCGGCCTGCGCGGCAAGAAAGTGGTCGACATTGGCTGTGGCGGCGGGATTTTGAGCGAAGCTATGGCGCGTCAAGGTGCCGAAGTGCTGGGGATTGATATGGCGAGCGATGCGATAGCCGTGGCCGAACAGCACGCCGAACAGCAGGCCCTGCAGGTGCGCTATCGGGTGCAGGCCGCAGAGGAACTGGCAGAGCAGGAAGCTGGCCAATATGACCTGGTCACCTGCATGGAGATGCTGGAGCACGTGCCAGATCCGGCGGCCATCATCAGCGCCTGTGCCAAGTTGGTTAAGCCTGGCGGCGATGTGTTTCTGTCTACCCTCAATCGCAATCCCAAGAGTTATCTCTATGCCATTGTTGGTGCAGAATATTTGTTGGGACTGCTGCCTCGCGGTACGCACGACTACGAAAAATTCCTGCGCCCTAGCGAATTATTGGAAATGACTCGTCAAGCCGGTTTGCGCATGCGTGATCTGCACGGCATGGCTTATGATCCTTGGCGTCATCAGGCCCGCCTCACTGGGGATGTGAGCGTCAACTATCTTTGTCATTGTCAAAAGGGTACCTGATGCGCTGGCAAGCGCTACTTTTCGATCTCGATGGCACCCTCGTCGATACCGCTCCCGATCTGGCGGGGGCAGTACAGGATTTGGCGCGGGAGCGGGATTTGCCGGTTCCGGCCTTTGCTGATCTCCGTTCGGTTGCCTCGCATGGGGCGCCGGGGCTGCTGGGTACGGGTTTTGGCATTGCGGTGGACGATCCTCGCTACTCGGCCCTGCGCCTCGATTTTTTGCGTCTCTATCGGGCGCGAGCCCACCGCGATAGCGTCCTGTTTCCGGGCATTGCCGAAATCCTGGAGCAATTGCGGTCACGTCGCCTACCCTGGGCGGTGGTCACCAACAAGAGTGCAGAGCTGGCGCAGGAGGTGTTAGAGCATCTCGCCCTGCCCTATCCTCCCGCCGTTGTTGTGGGTGGCGACACTACCGCAGAAGCCAAGCCTTCTCCTGTGCCAGTGCGCTATGCCCTGGATAGGCTGGGCATTGATCACCCGCATGCCCTCTTTCTCGGAGACGATCGCCGCGATATCCAGGCTGCGCATGCCGCTGGCATTCCTGCCTGGGCTGCAGCTTGGGGCTATTGGCAGAGCAGCGATCCCCCCACGGATTGGGGTGCAGAGGCAATCATCAACGACTCCGAACAGCTACTCTCCCGCCTTCTGACCAACTAGCTGCACAAAGGAGGCCGAAAGTATGAGTACGGCACCGAGGATCTCCATGCTGCTCATTGCCTCTTTGGCAAGAATCCAAGCCGAAACCGCGCCAACGATCACCTCGATGGGCATGATGACCGCCGAAACGCGAATCGGTAGGCGGCTCACGCCGTAGACGGTACTGGCCGTTGCCAAACCTACCCAAAACCAGGCGAAGACGGGGATGAGGAAAGCTGGCCACTGGGGATGCTGCGGCCAAGGTGCAAAAACGGCAAAGACCAGACCGATCCCGGCACAACCCCACCAGATGGCAAGCGAGCGGGCCGCATCGGATAACCGATTCGCACTGCGTAACACAACGTTACTGAGCGCAAACGCCAGGCCGCTACTGGCTGCCAAGAACATGGTCAATAGATCCTCGCCTTGGTCCATATGCTGTCCGCGTAGTACTACCAAGACCGTACCCGAGCAGGCCAAGGCCACAGCAATAGCACCACGCCAGCCAATGGTTTCGCGCAAAAATACGCGAGCGAAAATGACTGCCCATACCGGTGACAAATAAAAGAGCAGCAATACCAATACCACCTGACCCTGAAACAGCGCCAGCATAAAGGCAACATTGGTCCAACCGCCAAGCAGGGCGATCAAGGCCAACGAACGCCAATCGTGCCGCGCGATCTTCACTGTGCCACGGCGCCGCAACAACAAGGTGCCAGCCCCAGCCAGAAAAAGATAAATCAGGGCAATGAGCCAGGGGCCGCCGAATCCTTGCTCGGAAAAGAAACGCAACGGCCACCAATAGGTTCCCCAGAGTGCCGCCCCAACGATGAGGCTGAGAACCGGCAATGGCTTGTCATGCACATTTGGCACTGCATAAGTTCACAAACCTTTGGCACTTCTTTGGCGAGGGAGGAGTGCCATGCAGGTTCAACATGTCGGGTACCGGATCCGGGGGTTTTACCGGG
>NZ_JAVRKK010000134.1:0-5718 GCF_031962545.1 Candidatus Igneacidithiobacillus taiwanensis | reverse complement strand
TAGCGGAGATTTACTATGTCTAGGTGCAGCCGTTTTTTACTACAAGTTGGGCCGTGTAAACACGGCACGACAGCCCCACTCGGCTATGCCTCGCAGGGTGTCTCAACTTGCCAAAGGGCGCTGCCCTCTGGACTCTTGCCATCGCTCGACACAAGGTCTCGCAATGGCTAAACACCGCCGCCCGCCTGCCCAGAGCAAGAAGCCCGCCGCCGATATGAAGATGCGGGTGCTGTCTTTTCGCGTGACTGATGAGGACTATCAGCGTATTCGGCAATGGGCAGAGTTGGCCGGATTAACACCGGGGCAGTTTGCACGCGCACGGGCGCTAGGAATGCCAGTGCAGGCTAGAGGCGATCTTGCATTGATAAATGAACTGAGGAGACAGGGCGGGCTTTTGAAGCATATCGCTATAGAGACAAGGCAACCGTGGGAGAAAGTAGAGCCTGCAATAAACGATGTGAGGGCGGCAATTACAGCAATCAGGGTGAGCTATGATCGGGAAGCTGATACCAAATCCATACTCTGATGGTGGTCATGCTTCCCGTGCAGCGGGACTGGTACGGTATATCACCGCACCACAGAACAGCCACGAAAACGAAAAGTGTATCTACTCCAATTCTCTGAACTTTGTCAGCGATACCGTAGAGGATCAGATCGCTGAAATGGCAGCCTTGGCACATGCACCACGGCGCAGTAGCAAAGACCCGATCATGCACATTGTTTTGGCGCTCAGAGAAGGCGAGATACCAACAACAGAACAAGTTGATGAGATGGTACAGATCACACTCAAGGAGCTAGGCCTTGAGGGGCATCAATGCGTGTATGGGTTACATGATGATACTGAAAATGCTCATGTTCATTTAGCTATCAACAGAGTAAATCCAGAAACCGAGCGCGTTATCGAGGTCAACAAGGGATTCACAAAAAATGCCGTGCAGAGGGTAGTGGCTCGCATCGAGCATGAGCAGGGCTGGATACCATCTGAAAACGCAATGTACCGTGTTAATGAACAAGGTGAGGTTGTACTTAACAATAGATCACATAAGGAAAGAGTAAGGGGCAAAGCCAGAGACACCGAGATTCGTACCGGCGAAAAGTCAGCGCAGCGTATCGGCATTGAAGCCTTGCCGGGCATTCTCAAAGAAGCGCGTGACTGGCAGCAGTTTCATAAACTAATGGCGGCAGCAGGGATGCAGTACGATCCCAAGGGTGGTGGCGCTGTCATTCATGTTCAGATCGGGGATGAGCAACAAACGATCAAGGCATCCCAAGCCTCTCGCCAAGCCAGTCTCGGCAACTTGGAAAAGAGATTCGGCAAGTTCCAGCCGCCCGCCAAAGAACCGGGGATTAAGGTACGAGAGCCGGAACCGCTACGCCCTGATGCCCCACAATGGAGCGAGTACAGAAAAGCCAAAGACGAGCACTACCGCGCATACAAAGAAAGAAAAGCAATCCTGCAACAGCAGATCGCAAAGGCGCGGCAGGAGCTACGGGAAACGCAGAAGCGGGAGAGACGAGAGGTATTTTCTGGCAAATGGCGCGGGCATGGAGCAGAGCTTAACTTGTTACGCTCAGTTGTAGCAGCAAAACAGGCGGCACAGCGGGCAGAGCTTGAGGACTGGGTAAAGCAGCAACGCAAGCAGCATGGCATCGATCCATTTCCTACTTACGAGAAATGGCTTGAACAGCAAGGATTGGTACTAGAGGCCCATGCATGGCGCTATCAAGAGCGAGAAAACGTAGCAGTAGGGAAAGAGCATACGCCAGCAATACCGCGTGATATTCGTGCTATGACACCTGTCATTGACGGTGATGTTGTTAGATACAAAAAGGACAACGACCTAAAGTTTACCGATTACGGACAAAAGATCGTGTTTGATAAGACAGATCGGGATAGTGTACTGGCTGGATTGCAGCTATCACAGCAGAAATGGCCGGGTGGATTCATCGTTACTGGAAGCGATGAATACTTACAGCAATGCGCTAAGTTAGCGGTAGAACACAACCTCAAGATTACCAATATCGACCACTTGATAGCAGCAGAGCGAGAAAGGGTTAGGCAGGAAAAGGAGAGGGCAGCTATGGAAGCGCGGCAAGCACAGCGGACTCATCCAGCGTATGAGCAGTTCCGCCTTATGCACCAAGGCCTCGGGGCCGATAGCTACAAGGTGCAGGTGCGCGATCCGATCAGTGACGTAGGCGGCAGCGTAGGCCGTGGGCTTGGTTTTCCAGAGCAGCTATCCAAGGACGGTAAGCCTATCCCGCTGATCCCCGCTGATAAGGTAATAGACACCCTTTTGACTACAGAAAAAAAGGTGACTGGGCCTGAAAAGTGGTCTCCTATCCTACGGCCCGTATCTGCTACCAAGACCTACATCCTTGTCGATGACCTCGATGCGGCCAAGCTAAAGGCGCTCAAAGAAGCGGGATTCCGGCCCGCTTATGTCCAAGAGACAAGCCCCGGCAATATGCAGGCTACCCTTGTTATCCCGAAGATCGAGGACAGGAAAATTGCAAACGCTGTGGCTACAGAGATCAAGCAAGCCCTCGGTGGCGATGCAGCATGTAATGGGGCAGATCACACCATGCGGATACCCGGCTTTGAAAATGCCAAGGAGAAACACCGTGGCAAGGGTACGGATGGGCGAGAGTATCCAGCCGTCAAAGTCATTGAGGCCTCTGGCGGGATATGCCCCAAGGCCTCACAAATCGCCAGAGACCTTGTTAAGCAGCAAGGTATCCAACAGCAACGGGAGACAAGGCAGGAGAGAGTATCTACGTCACCAAGGCCCGTAGCAGACCTTACAGGGTCAGAGATCGGCTATGTGTGGGACAGACTTGCCGAAAAGCACATCACAAAAGCGATCCCCGGCCCATGGAAAAGCGAGCATGACTGGCTCATGGCTCTTGCGCTACGGCAGTGTGGATACAGCAAAGATCAAGTCACGGATGCTCTCATCAAGCTATCGCCGCGATTTGATAGAGGCACGAGCGACCAGTCTTGGCACGAAAAGCACGAGCGCACCGCAGAAAAGGCATTTTCCACCTTCGGCACATCGCAGCTTGCCAAGTATGAAAAATACCATGCCGGATGGATAAAGGACCGTGACAGTGCTTTGGTCATCCGGGATCGGGATATAAAGCGCATGGAGCGAGAGAAGCAGATAGCTGTTTTGCGGAAAGAATCAATACCGTGGGATGGTAATGCAACCAATGCAAAAGTTGTCTATATCGACAACGACAGATGCTTTGTCAGATCAAATACCGGAATCCACGAGATTCCGCACAAAATCGAGTACAAAGATCGTCCAAAGGTCGATGATTCCGTAACAATAGCAAGGGAAAAAGATGGGCAGGTATCTATCAAACAAGCAATTGTGATAACAAGACCGATGAAGAAGGAGAGAAGCGTCGTAGAGTTGTGACTTTTGAGCGCCTGACGGCGGGTCTTAGCCCCCGCCCACAGGCTAACCACCGTGTGTAAGTGACTAGGAGAGACACAATGGCTATTAACATTATGGAGGCATTTACCAATACTCCGCCAGAGCTTGATTTTATCTGGCCCGGTTTCCTCGCTGGCACCGTCGGCGCACTGGTAGCCCCAGGCGCGACCGGAAAGAGCTTCTGGGCGCTTGAAGCGGCTATGGCAGTCGCTTGCAGCGCAGATAGCGGCGATCTGCTAGGCCTCAAGCCTAAGCATACCGGGCGAGTGGTCTATCTGGCCGGGGAAGATCCCGAACCCGCCCTTGTCCGGCGTGTCCATGCCATAGGTAAGCACCTTAACCAGTCGGCCCGCGAGGCCATCGCGGAACACCTCACGCTTGAGCCGGTCATGGGTAGCCGAATGGACATCATGAACGAACGACATCTTGCCCGCGTGATCGAGTTCTGCACCGATGCCCGGCTAATCGTGCTGGACACCCTGAGCCGCATCCACGGCTTGGACGAAAACAGCAACGGCGATATGGCAAGGCTTATCTCGACATTGGAGCATATCGCAGCTACCACCGGGGCATCGGTGCTATTCCTGCACCACGTCAGCAAGGGCAGCGCCCGCGAAGGACAGACCGATCAACAACAAGCAGCCCGCGGCGCGTCAGCATTGATCGACAATGCACGATGGTGCGGTTTTGTCGCAAGAATGACAGAAAAAGAGGCTGAACATCTAAGTGATCGCCCCTATGACAAAAAACCCATTGGTAGTGAGCGGCGCAAGTTTTTCCTACGCTTTGGCGTAAGCAAGCAAAACTACGACGAACCACAGGACGATTGCTGGTATGTTAGGGTAGAGGGTGGTGTGCTACTGCCAGTTGATCTTTGTGCAGCCGTCAAAGAGCAAAAAAAAGGAGGCCTCGATGACACAGCGACATATTAAACCTGCATACGCAAAGATTGATGCCGCTCATGTATTAGATGGTCTGTTTGTTCCGACATCCGGCAAAAAGCGCGAAAAATTGTTTGTGCCACTTCGGAAATTCGGAAACTGCAAGATCGGCTTCCAAGGATTCGATCAGCTAGGGGCCTTTGACCAGTCGATCCTTTTGGCTGTCTCCGCGCAACTTGGGATCGACGGCTTGCGAATCGAAGCCAAACCAAAGGGTCCAATCAGTCAGCAACTACGCAAAGACATATACAAGCCGAACAAAGCCGAAGATGACGGCTCGGACCTGCGAACCAAGAAAACCAGCCTGCGAAGCCTGCTATTAGATGCTGGAAGTAAGGACATAGAAGGCGGCCATGCGTTGCAACTGGTTAAAGACAGCCTGAATCGTCTATCCAATGCACAAATCCGAGAGATCGGCAGCGATGGATGGGACCGGCGCTGTAATCTCTTGTCAGTATCCTTCAATGAAAAAACTGGCGAGGTCTTTGTCGCTGCTAATCCGAGACTGTCCCAAGCTGTTTTTCGGGGACAGCACGTCAAAGTATCCCTTTTTGAGCGGAATTTGCTGAACAGCCAGGCGGCAAAGATTCTCCATTGCTGGCTGTCTAGCAACATTCGACTTGGAAAAACTCTAGGAAATGGCAACGGAGCGCAGCTAGACACGTTGTTACCGCATGTGTGGGGCATTGAATCAATGGAAAAAGCGTCAGCCAAAGTTAAATCGACGCGGCGCAGTCAGTTGCGAGATGCGCTAAACGAGATCGAATCAGCAACAAAACGCCTTGGGATACCTTGGGTAGTCGATCAGACAAGCAATGGACTTGTTTCAGTATCAAGGCCCAAAGAGCTATGCATCGAGGACAGAAACTTTGATACGCCACATGAACTGGAAGAACTGTATGAGGAAATGCGAGAGCTTGAAGCCGAAGCAGATGATCAACCTGACGACTGGGTAAGCCCTCCTATCGAAGACTGGTATTCAGGCCGGTTGTAACTGCACACCCCCGTACTAGGTGTTTACCACCCCCGTACTAGGTGTTTACCACCCCCGTACTAGGTGGTAATCGGGCGGCTCAAAAATTCACACCCCCGGATAAGGTGGTAATCACCCCCGGATAAGGTGGTAATCACCCCCGGATAAGGTGGTAATCGACGATGGGCAAAAATCTGGCATAACGCTCTGATTATAAAAATGTTTTTAGCAACCGCAAAAATCCGGTCTAGTAGATTCTATAAGTATCTACTATGCGCGGCTTACAGCCGCCGCACTATGGCGGCGTCTGAAGCCTTGCTGAAACCCGCCCCTATCGGGGCTAGAAAAAGCAACAACCCGC
>NZ_JAVRKK010000133.1:0-5749 GCF_031962545.1 Candidatus Igneacidithiobacillus taiwanensis | reverse complement strand
GCTCGCGGGCGTTTGGACTCGGCAGAAGACAGCGTGCGCCTCTTCCTGACCGACAGCCTACCGGAGGCAGAAAGCCTGGCTGCCGTGCTGCAAGAAGACAATGAAGCGCGCAAAACCGTACAAGTCGAGATGCTGCGCCGCGCCCAAGGCCAGGTACGGCAGCAGGCGGCAGCCGCGGCACTGTGCATCTTCGACCCCGAGGGCCATGCCGGTGTGCAAGGCATTTGCGCCGCCAAGCTGGTGGAGACTACCGGCCGACCCGTTGCCTTTTTCTCGCCCAAGGAAGACCCGGAGCTCATCAGTGCCTCGTTACGCACGGTGGGGAGTTTTCACGTTCGCCGCGCCTTGGCGGCGATTGCCGAGCGCTTTCCTACGGACTTTGTGGCCTGGGGTGGCCATGCCGGTGCCGGTGGGCTGACCCTGCGCCGATCTGCCTTGGCGCGCTTTGCCGCGGCTTGGCAAGAGCTCGCCGCCCAACATTTTGGCGAACAGACCCTGGCACCGCGGGTATGGACCGACGGGACCCTTCCGGGACCACCCAGCCTCGATCTATGGGCAGAAATTGCCGCCCTCGAACCCTTTGGCCGGCAATGGGAGGCGCCCCTTTTCAGTGGCACGGGCGAGGTCCGCGAACTGCGCACCGTGGGCGATGGTCGGCACTTAAAGCTATCGCTGCTGATGGATGGTGCGGCCATCGATGCCATCTGGTTCTTTGCCAGCGAAGACGGCACCAGCCCCATCCAGGTCGGCGAGAAAATTCGCTTTGCCTACGCCTTGGAGCGCAATCTCTGGCGCGGCGAGACCCGCCTGCAACTACTCATCCGCCATGCGGAGCCAAGTGCGCCAGCGTCGCGGTCCATGGCGTAGTTCCCGCGCAAGGGATGACCCTGCTGCATCCTCGCGCGAGACCGTTCTAGGGCAGACTTTCCCGCCTTTGACCTTCCCTCGCTGGCCTCGATGGGTGCAATGCGCTCTACCGGACGTATCCTTTTGGTGACGATGATTTCCGTGCCCTGGGAAGCCATTTCGATGTACTTGGCTAATACCCGAAAAGGTGCGTTGGTTGCACGGTTTCGACCCTTTTGCGCTGTCGAGGATGGGCGACGCTACATGGTGAAGGTAGTCATTTTAGCACCCACCTTCCTTTGGCTTTGATCTCTTCGTACATGGCATCCGGTGCCAGATCGATCTCTCCAGGCCACGTAACCACGCCATACTCTAAGTACACGGTGGCAAAAACCGACGGGTCGGCCAGTTGGGCGAACACCCCGGCCATAGGTCCATGGATTAGTTCGTCCATCCATACCTCCCCTGCCGTACCGTCAGTAAATTCGACATGAAGTCTGTAACCGTCTGCTGGGCGGACGGAAGCGACGCGCCACGGGGCCGATATGCGGATTGGTGGCACTATATCAACGGTGGAATCTTTTTGGGTGACTGATTGTGCGCACATAGTTCCCAATCCTCCATGAGTTCGCCCTGGTGTTCACGAGCCCATTCAAATACTAGGGACAACGCCCGCTTGGGCATACTCCCTTCAATCACCTCCAAGTTCTGAATAGAAACAAGTACCTCATACTCTCCGTACAGAGCGTGGAAGTGGGGAGGCGCGTGATCCTGCCAAAACATCTGAATCAGTATACCGTAGAAGATGCTAATGGTAGGCATGGGTCTCCCGGTTAACGCCAAAATCTCCACCAAAGACGCATCCCCATGAAGGAGTGCGCCGTGGAAGAAAGTACCAGTTTCACGCAGCAATGGAAAAGCTCGTGCGTTCAGCGGCTACCTATCTACCCGCCCCCGTCATTCGGGATGAACGCACTACGGGAAATTTGCCCCAGGGGAACTCGCGCAAATCCAAGGTACCTAGTTCCTACCGCCAGCCTTCCTTGCCGCCACGATTTGGCGCAGCAAGCTGATGCTGGGCAGAAAATCCGGGCTCGCCTTGAGGCTCTGCAGCAAGGTCTGCTCCGCCGCCTTGGGATCGTGGGCCAACTGCCACTGATTACGGGCAATTACCCAGCGCAGCAGGGCTTTGGGTTCGGGAAAGAGCGGCCGTTGTAAGCCCGCCTGCAAAAAGGCGATACCCCCGGCCACATTGCCATGGGCAAAATAGGCCGCCGTCGCAATCTCGCTGCGCAGGTTGACGCTCTCCGGAGTCAGGGCCAGGCCCTTGCGCCAGGCCAGCACGGCGTGGTCCCGGGCCGCCTGTGGCGTCATCCCCAAAAGCGTACTGCCGTACTGGCTGTAAAGTGAGCCGATGGCATTATAGACCCCCGCTTGCCGCGGAATTCCCACCAGGGAGGCGTGGTATTGCTGCAAAGCGGCTTCCAACAGTATCCGCCGCTGGGCCGCTGCCATGCTGGTATCTGTGGCCGCCAGGTTCAGATAGGCATTGCCCATATACACCCAGGGCTGGGTCGCCTGGGGGCGGGTAATCTCCAAAAAGCGCGCCGCCCGCATCAAAAACACCGCCCTTGCGTTGGGGTTGGCAATGAAACCATCCAGCCAAGCGTTGTTGCTGAAGAGGCCATAGACCGCGGCATCGAGGGCCAGAAACCAGCTCGCGACCACAATGAGCAGCACCAAGGCAAACTGCAGCACCTGCGGATGCCGAATACCCAGCCGCGGGAGTATCGGCGCCGAATCCCCCTGGCGATGGTAGAGCCGCCAAGCCTGGGCCAAAAATATCCCCGCCAGGATGCTGAGGGGCAGGTTGTAGAAGATGAAGTTGCCCAAGGCATGGCCGGTAATGGCAAAGACTCCCAGCACCAGCCCCAAGGCCCAATAGCGGTCTTCTTCCGGGATGCCCAGCCGCGCCGGCCGCAGAATGAGGCGATAGAGGGCATAGAACAGCGCCCCGGCAAAGGCCAGCAAAAAGCCGAGATTGATGAGCCCGCCCTCGGCCAAAAACTCGATGTAGTCGTTGTGGGCGTAGGTTCCCGCCGAGGCCAACTCCCCTGGTAGCCGATAGGCCGGATAGAAGAGAAAATAACTCCCCAGCCCCGTGCCCAGGTATGGGTGGCTCAAAAAGATATGCCAGGTGGCGATCCACATGAGGCTACGGGAGACTGTCGCGATGTTGGACGAGATATAGTGCGGGTTGAGTTGCCCAAGGATGTCGTAGCCCTTCGGGTAGTTCATGATCAAAAAGGCCAGCAGTGCAAGCCCAAGAATAAAGCCCCATCGTCTACCCGCTCCCGGGAATCCACGAAAACCCCATATCGCGAAGGGCACGGTACAGAGCCAAGCCAGTAGACCACCACGGCTACCGGTGCTGAAATCTGCCAGCAGGACTACCGCAATGGTCACCAGATACCCCAGTGCCTTCCAGTCGAATTTTCGGACGGCAAGCCTGATATTTCGCTGTGCATCGAGGTAAAAGAAACGGGCCACAAGCGGGAAAAACAGCAAGTTCATCCACGCCGAATAGCTGTTGCAATCTAGGAGTGGCCCCTGGGGGCGGAGCCCCTCCCATCCAGTTCCCCGACCGAGCAGCTGGTAGTACTGCCCAAGACCGATGGCCGAAAGCACCCACGCGCTGATGATGATTCCCGCCCAAAACCACGGCCAGACCTTTTGACGGTCGACATCGATCATCACCACCCAACCCAGGAAGCTCAGCGGCACTGAACCAAGAGTCCAGAAGTAAAACCAGCTGCTGTAAGGAACATGACTCCAGAATAAGGTCAACCAGAACCAGAATAGCCAGAGGATCATGAAAATCGGAAGATAGCCCCTAGGCCACGGCAGCCCCTGGCGCAAGCGCGGCCAGGCAGCCATTGCTCCAAAAACCAGCAACAACACACTGCTCCCGGCCAAGAGTGGGATCAAGGCGCCGTTGTAATACCAACTGATGCCGTAGGCGAGCAAAGGGAGTAGGCCCAACCAGAGCAAACGGGCGGGAGAGGTATAGTTGATAGCTTTCATGGGGATAACTCAGCAAAAAGACTGCGGAAGTCTAGCAAAGACCGGCGTCGTCAAGAAACTTTGATCGGGGCGCGAGAACCGGAATGGAAGTTCACGCGCTGGGAGGGTACGGCTGACAAAGATAACGGGAGATTGCAGAGCGCCCCTCGAGCCACTATGATTCCCCAAACTCTCAACAGGTATTTGCGCTTGGTAAATCCTATCACAGCTCTTCATCCTTACTGGCGATACCGCGACTTGGTGCGCAACCTGGTTGCCAAAGACCTCAAAGTACGGTATCAAGGCGCAGTTTTGGGTTTCCTGTGGTCCTTGGGAAACCCTTTGGCGTTGATCCTATTGTACTATTTCGTTTTTACCCACGTCTTTCGCAGCGACTTGCCCAACTACATCCTATATTTAGTCATTGGGGTACTGCACTACAACTTGTTTTCCCAAGCCGTAAGCCAAAGTTGTGAGAGTCTTACCGGGGCTGCTGGCCTCATCCAGAAGATTTACTTTCCGCGTATCTTGGTTCCCACCTCCAGTTTATTGTTCACCTTGGCGCTGTGGGTCATTGCTATTCTTATCCTCTTTGTTCTCTACCCACTCTTGGGCGGAGTCTACCACTGGAGCCTCTTGCTATATCCTTTGGTTTTAGGGCTATATGTCGCATTCATTTGGGGGATAGTTCTCACCTTTTCCGTTTTACAAGTGGAATTTCGTGATTTGAAGCATCTGGTTGACATTGCTATGATGTTTGGGTTCTGGCTCACCCCCATAGCGTACGATGTCAATGTGCTCGAGCCCTCAACCAGAGAACTTATCTCCATCAATCCGCTGACCCAGTTTATGGACTTGTTTCATACCCTACTCTACTCCGGAACCCTGCCCGCCATGCAGCATGTGTTTACCGCTAGTGCGTGGACCCTGGCTACCGTCACTATTGGGATGTTTTTATTCCGTAGTAAAGCCCGGCATCTGGTCGAGGATCTGTGATGCCACCAGCCATCGTCGTCGAGCACGTGAGCAAGGAGTTTGTTCTGCGCCACAATCGAGCGATGGGTATAAAAACGCGTTTCCTTGCGTTATTCCACAAAAACAAGCGCGAGCGGAGAGAGCTTTTCAAGGCGCTTAACGACGTAAGTTTTACCGTTAACCGAGGCGAAGCCCTAGGGCTACTTGGACATAATGGATCAGGGAAGAGTACATTATTGCAAATTATTGCCGGCATACTGCAGCCTACCACTGGGCGGGTTGTCGCCCACGGACGCATTGCTCCACTAATACAACTGGGGGTAGGTTTCAATCCTGAACTCACTGGCTACGAGAATATATTTCTCAACGCAAGCTTATATGGTTTTCTTAATAAAGAAATAAGGCCTCTGGTCCAGGAAATCGTGGAATTTTCCGAGCTTGGAAATTTTATCGATACGCCATTGAAACACTACTCCTCTGGGATGCAAATGCGTCTCGGCTTTTCCGTAGCAGTACATCTACAGCCTGATATTTTGCTGGCAGACGAGATATTGGCAGTGGGTGACGAATCTTTTCAAAAAAAATGTCTGGCTAAAATTGCGGAGATGAGAAACCATGGCATGACACTTATACTTGTGTCTCACAGCATGGAACAGGTAAATACATTTTGTGATCGATTCGTGCGATTGGATCAAGGGCGTGTGGTCGAAGTGGATACGGATCTGTTAAGGCCAACCGGCAACGATGTTCGAGCTTCATAAAATAAGGCCGGCTCAAAAATGAAGTGCAACACCTTTGGTCCAAGGAGACTGGAGGTGAACAATGGGCAACCAGTATCAGCACTTGAGCATGGATGAGAGAAACC
>NZ_JAVRKK010000132.1:0-5888 GCF_031962545.1 Candidatus Igneacidithiobacillus taiwanensis | reverse complement strand
CACCTTGGCTCCGCGCATGACGCAACTCCCAGATTTCTAGCGTTACGTAATTATACCATGGACTTTTTCAGCATCCTCTTAAGGACACGCCCATAGGGAACCTCGATTAACTCCTAAAAACCTCGGCAACTGCATCGTCAAAAAGCCAGGCGGACCAAAAATAGCTTTTTGAGCCGAGTCCCCCCTTTATTTTGGGCTTTTTACCCGATTTCCTGACATTTAGGCAGACTACGCCCCCAAAAAGGCCAAACGGCGCATGTTGTAGACGATGACCATCATGCTCATGGCAAAAGTGGCACGCACCTGTCCTATGGTGCGAATACTCGCCACCCCACTGGGTGATGGCAGCAAAGACATGCTCCATCCACCCGCGCCCGAATCCGGGCAATGCGTCGGTTGCGCCGTTCCTGGCAGGCAGAGAGGAGTTTTCCTTACGGTGCTCCTGCACTATGCGCACAGCGCGCTCACGTACTTCAGGGGAAAACTTGTTTGACTTGTTCATGGCTCCATTCTCTTCAAGGTTGGAGCCTCCATCAAATCCGGGGCGATTCAGTGTTTGCCCAAGCCTTCACACGGGTAGCCGCTTGAGACGGAACTGTCCACTATTTACAGGGCACCTCAGTCTTTGGCTGGCCGAGGGTATGGACCTGCGGCGCGTCCAGGAGAACATGGGGCATAGCAGTATCGTGGTAACGAGCCGGTATCTCCACTTGTTGTGAGGGGCATCGTCTCACATAGCCTGCTGATCGTGGGCTGACGTGGCGTTGCCTGCTTAGGTTCTGCATGCCTACCGTCCTGTTTCGCGAGAGGGTAACGATAGCCGCCCGAGGCCAGACCTTTGCATTGCGGGCTTGATAGGCTAACTTACCATTGAAAATCATGGGAGAAAGCCTGTGGGAAATAGTCATAGAGTGATCAACTGCTTTTTTCCTCGATGTTGATCCGATAGTGACCCCACTGATTGCTCTTTTGACGGGGGCAGCCGTAGATCGTGAGACAGAAGGAATCAAAAGGTCTGGTCTGTGGCACCGATTTTTATGGGCACCTCGAAAAACCCGAGTTCTCTCTAAACGCAGGTAGTGATTTGGTGTCATTTCTAAAAGGATGATTATGACGGTAGATCGGTCGCGAGTAGGTGCCAGAACCTACGTCGACAGCCTCAAGAGACTATTCGGTGGTTTTTTTGGCAACGGCGACATCGGCGAACTATGGTCGTGGCTTCTGGGGCACAATCCCATCATGCACTTTTCTATCGCTCTCTTTGTCGGGATCGTGGCAGGAATAGGAGCGGTCGCCTTTCGGCGACTGATCGCGTTCTTTCATAACCTCTTTTTTTTTCGGTCAAATCTCCTTTGTCTATGACACGCTCAAGCACACAGCTACTAGTACATGGGGACCACTCATCATTTTGGCACCAGCCTTGGGGGGGCTGTGCGTGGTTTGGATAGTCCAAAATTTTGCTCCGGAAGCAAAGGGGCACGGCGTACCGGAGGTAATGGACGCCATATATTACAAGAGAGGGCTAATGCGCCCTCAGGTCGTGCTGATTAAAGCCGTAGCCTCGGCACTGAATATCGGCTCGGGTGGTTCGGTTGGACGCGAAGGCCCCATCATTCAGATGGGCGCAGCCTTCGCTGCTAACCTGGCAAGCTGGTTGCGTCTAGAGGAATGGCAGCGTTATGCCCTGATTGCTGCCGGGGCAGGCGGCGGGATCGCCGCCACATTCAACACCCCTATCGGCGGGGTACTGTTCGCGGTCGAACTTATGCTTCCAGAAATCAGTGCCCGCACCCTGGTGCCGGTTATGATCGCGACTGGAACAGCGACTTATATCAGCCGTATTTTTCTCGGCCAGTACCCCTCCTTCATCATCCCCACCCCGCACATTGCCGCGACCGCTCAAACATCACCCACAGCTTTCGCCGCATATCTCTTGCTCGGGATAGTAGTCGGACTCATGGCATGGGTATTCATGCGTTCGATCTATCTTTTTGAGGACCTATTCAACGCAGTTCCAGGTAACTATTACACCCGTCATATACTCGGCATGCTTCTGGTTGGAATAACCATATATCTGCTTGATCGCTTCACCGGTCACTACTACGTAGAGGGTGTGGGCTATGCTGCCGTGCAACAGGTGCTCACAGGACATCTTCTGTTGCCTGGCCTGTTACTGGTCCTGGCTCTGCTCAAGCTCATGGTTACCGCACTGACCCTGGGGTCAGGTGGTTCGGGAGGGATTTTTTCACCGTCATTATTCATTGGGGCGACCGTGGGCGGCGCTTTCGTGGTACTTGCACATATGCTATTCCCCGCGCTCAGCCTCAACATCACCACCGCAGCAGCGCTGGGCATGGCCGGTATGGTCGGTGCGGGAACCGGTGCCGCATTAACGGGGGCAGTGATGATTTTCGAAATGACAGGGGACTATAACATCATGATACCCCTGATTGTTGTCGTCTCTGTGTCCTATGGAATGCGTCGGTTAATCACCCCCGATACCATATATACGATCAAGCTTATTCGCCGTGGCCACTCCATTCCAGAGAGTCGGCAAAGCAATCTCTATCTTTCGCTCCAAGCAGCCAATTTCGTCCGAATCCCGTTTGTACGACTTTCCGCCGACGCAGACTGGCCGTCAATCCTGGACCGCCATAGATTCAGACGACAACCTCATGTGTTGATAGAAGACGGTGGGCATATCGCAGGCGTGATTCCCGCCGAGAGGCTTGCCACGCATCGACGCGGTGGCTCTGTTGCCTTGGCTGGGGAAGTACGTCGGGACTTTTGTTTGATCGATGATCAATCGCTGTTGGTCGACTTGCTGGCGAAAATGCGTGATGACGGCTGCGAAATATTTGTCCTCAGTCGCAACAAGAGCGCAGATCCAGCCGATGTCACTGATATTTTAACCTGGAGCGATCTCATTCGTGAAGGCTGTCTGCCTGAGGATCTGCACCCAACTGCAGTGCCAAAAACCATTTGACTGCTATGTACAGGGCACCTCACCGGTGAATCGGTGCCCGTGGAGCGCGGCGTTCAGGATCCTTGATTTTCGGCGCGGGCAATTAGGACAGAGCAAGGAGCCAAGCGACAAACCGCTTGGGCTATCCCCCCAGAAAGGAACTGCCGTAATCCATGCCAATCATGGCTACCGAGAACCATAATATTGGCTCGTTGGCGTTTTGCCTCGGCGACAAGGATTTCACTAATGTGCTTGCCACTTATGTCCGTTTCCAGGAGGCTGGTTTCAGCAAGGATATGCTGTGCGGTAGCACGAGTCACCAAGCTGTCCAAGAATGCCTGTCCTGTCTTCTGAATAAATTCTATGGATTCTGGGGTCGCATAATATGCACCATAGATATCCACTACTGTGACAATAACTAAGGTCTGGGCATATTTCTGGACAAGACTAAAAGCTTGCTGTATTGCGGGCTCTGACGCTTCGCTATCATCAGCAGCGAGAAGAATCCTATTGAACATATGCATTGCCTCTCGGGTTGGTAAATGTACCTATTGCGGACCTATGGGGATACTTTACGCTTTGCTAAGCCCTGAAAAGAATAAGGAATCGCAAACCCCTTTGCAATACAGATCCGACGGTAGAAGCCATCATGAAGCGTTTGCACACGCCACCTTACAATATGTGATTTTTGGCGGCTTATTTTCTTTCCGAGCAAACGACGGGCATGTCTGCGATGCGATTTCAGAGCCAACTGGGCTTTCCCGCCATGAAACGGCATTCCAGTTTATTGTAAAGCGTTGCCCTGGCATAGCGGTGCCTGATCAGGATCGGATTGGCATTGAATGGAACTATGTCAAAGCCGATAAAACCTGGAGTTGGGCAACCGAATAAGTACGAATCCGCTGATGAGGAGGAAGAGGATGATGCACAAGAGGGCCATGGCGCCTTCATCCAGTAATGTGGCTTCCGCAATCGCCGACTCCTTTTCATCAACGCTATATAATTTAGAGGATAGGACATCTTTTTCTGCAAATACCACATGCTTCATAATTGGAATGGCTCTCTAGCAGCATCTTGCGGATGCTGGAAAATTCATCCATGGCCGCAGCTTCATCATTAAATAATTATTTTTATATAAAACATAAAAAAATATTTATTATTTATTCCTCATCAATAGTGTGATGATCATCACGACCAAAAAACTCCAGAACAGAAATTTGAACGCATCCAGTATACCACGCATTGCCGCATGCTGCTCCAGAACCTGGCCCAGCACCTGCCACGCGAGATTTCCCGGGTGTAAACCAGCGGCGCCCAGGTAGGACGGCAATGACACGTTGAAGGGATTGATATGCCCTCCCATCTGATTCCATGCTTCCTGTGCCTCTTCGGTCATGATGGTGGAGATGATGGCAATACCCACAGAACCTCCGAGATTACGCATGAGATTGAATATCCCCG
Source organism: Candidatus Igneacidithiobacillus taiwanensis (assembly GCF_031962545.1). Lineage (NCBI taxonomy): Bacteria > Pseudomonadati > Pseudomonadota > Acidithiobacillia > Acidithiobacillales > Acidithiobacillaceae > Igneacidithiobacillus > Candidatus Igneacidithiobacillus taiwanensis. The sequence goes on along the minus strand of NZ_JAVRKK010000132.1, from coordinate 1,462 downwards.
TTCCCTCCGGAGTCTGCTCCTTGCTGAGGGTCGCAAAGGCCAGCGTAAAAAGCGGGATAGAGACTAGGCCGAGACCGAGACCGCGGATGAATCCGGGCCAGATGATCCAGGCAATGCTTACCTGCAGATTGTAGGAGAGGCTGATCCAGGTGCCCAGAGCGCCCAAAAAAACACCGGCTATGATCATCCAGCGAGGATTGGCTCCACGATTGAGCAGTCGTCCCGCCATCCACATGGAAATCCAGGAGCCCAGGCCCTGCGGAGCCATGGCAAGACCTGCGGTTTGCGGTTCGTAACCCAAATAATTCTGTAGATAGATAGGCAGAATCACCATGGTTCCATAAAGCGCCAGGCCGAATAAACCTATCCCCGCACTTCCTAGTGTTAGGGAGCGGTCTTTGAGCAGGCGCAAATCAACTAGCGGATGGCCGACACTGAGCGAGCGCAGCACAAAGAGAAAGATTCCCATGCCGGCCGGCACCATCAGGATGATGATGAAGTCGGAGCTGAGCCAGCCGTCTTGATCTCCAAGACTGAGCATCATCTGTAACGCACCCAGCCCAATCGCCATCCAGAGGAATCCTATCCAGTCAATGGGTCGTGGAGTATCGCTTTTGCCAAAGCTGGGGATGTAAAAAAGCAGCAAGATAAATGCGGCGATGCCAATGGGTATATTGATATAGAAACACCAACGCCAAGAAAGGTCTTCGGTGAGATAGCCACCGAGTACCGGGCCGACAATAGGGCCGAGCATGGTACCCATGCCTAAAGTCGCCATAGCTACTCCGCGTTTATCCCGTGGATAGGCTTCGACTAGAATGGCCTGCCCGACGGGCACCAGGGATGCGCCCAATGCCCCTTGCATAAAACGCCAGAAGACGATTTCCGTGAGGCTGTGGGCTTGCCCGCTCATGACCGAGCAGGCCAGGAAGCCGGCCACGCTCCACAGAATGAGCCGCCGTTGTCCGAAACGCTCGACCAACAATCCGGTCAATGGGGTGACGATGACCATGGCCACCATGTAGGTGGTGAGTGCCCAGGTAATCTGATTGCTATTGGCGTGAAGTGAACCCTCCATGTGGGGCAACGCCACGTTGACGACCGTAATGTCCAGAACGTTCATAATTACGCAGGCCATTACTGCGACGGTAATGGCAAGAATATGCGGACTACCTTGTTTGCTGGAATCACCACTTACTTGCACCTGAGAATGAGCCTCATCCATTATTGGGAACCTCGATTAATCCCTAAAAATTTCGGCACCTGCATCATCCAAAAGTCAGGTAGACCAAAAATATTTGAGCCGTTTTTCCCTTATATTTTGTCTTTTTTGCCAGATCAACTGACATCCAGATGTCCGGCAAAATACCATGTAATTCTCGACGGGAGGAATACTATGTCGTACGCGGTACGTTTCGAGTTAAAGCTCGAAGCGCATGAAAAAGAAAACATCCTCAAGGCA
>NZ_JAVRKK010000131.1:0-5944 GCF_031962545.1 Candidatus Igneacidithiobacillus taiwanensis | reverse complement strand
TACATTTGCATTCTTTTTTAGGCTTGTCTATATTCTGCCCCATGAACGCATTCTCGATGCAGCCTCTCTTCCTCGCTTTCGCTCCCGGCGAAGGCCGGCTGCTGCTGCCCCGCTGGGGCTAAGAATCTCTCTCGACCCGCCGCGGTCTCGTCCAATTCCCTAAGATTTCAGAGATTCCGATTCAGGAAGGATTTGTCATGCAGCCGAAAGAACATTTGATCATCTTCGATACTACTTTGCGTGATGGCGAACAGTCGCCGGGCGCCGCCATGACCCAAGAAGAAAAGTTGCGCATCGCCAAGGCCCTGGAGCGGCTGCGGGTAGATGTCATCGAGGCCGGTTTTCCGGCGGCAAGCCCAGGGGATTTTGCCTCAGTACGCGCCATTGCCGAAAACATCCGCGAAAGCCGCATTTGCGGTTTGGCGCGGGCTCGCGAAGAGGATATCCGCCGCGCTGGTGAGGCCTTGGCGCCCGCGGCGGCAGGGCGTATTCACACCTTCATTGCCACCAGCCCCATCCATATGCAGGCCAAATTGCGCATGCGCCCCGACGAAGTCCTGGAGCGAGCGGTAGCGGCGGTAACGCTCGCGCGCAGTCTCTGTGACGATGTCGAATTTTCCCCGGAGGATGCCGGCCGTTCGGAGGAGGATTTCCTCTGCCGGGTGATCGAGGCTGCCATTGCCGCCGGTGCCCGCACCATCAACATTCCCGACACCGTGGGCTATAACCTGCCGGATCGCTTCGGCCGCCTCATTGCGACCTTGCGCGAACGCATCCCCAACAGCGATCAGGCGGTATTTTCCGTCCACTGCCACAACGACCTAGGTTTGGCCGTGGCCAATTCTCTGGCGGCAGTGGCCAACGGGGCGCGGCAGGTGGAATGCACCATCAACGGACTTGGCGAGCGAGCTGGCAACGCTGCCCTCGAGGAGATCGTCATGGCCGTGCGCACCCGCGGCGATGTTTTTGCCTGCGACACGCGCATCGACACCCGTCAGATTGTTGCCACCAGCAAACTGGTGTCTACCATCACCGGCTTTCCGGTGCAGCCCAACAAGGCCATTGTTGGCGCCAATGCCTTTGCGCACGAGTCGGGCATTCACCAGGATGGCGTTCTCAAGCAGCGCGAAACCTATGAAATCATGCGCGCCGAGGATGTGGGTTGGGAGGCCAATCGCATGACCCTAGGGAAACTCTCGGGGCGGGCAGCGGTGCGGGCGCGGCTGGAAAACTTGGGCATCAAGCTCGACGGCGAGGCCCTGAACCAGGTCTTTGCCCGCTTTAAGGATTTGGCAGACCGCAAGGCGGAGATTTTCGATGAAGATCTGCAAGCCTTGGTCAACGAGGATGCCCAGCAAGACAGCCGCGATCGGTACCGTTTGGGTTATCTGCGGGTTTGTTCGGAAATGGGAACGCATCCCGAAGCCAAGGTAGAACTCTGGGTGGATGGGGTACCAAAGACCGCTGCCGTAACCCGCGGCGGCCCGGTCGATGCTACTTTTCAGGCTATCGAAGAGATAGTGGGCAGTGGTGCGCAACTCCTGCTCTACTCGGTGAACGCCATCACCACGGGCACGGATGCCCAAGGCGAGGTCACGGTGCGGCTGCAGTCTACCGATGGTCGCATCGTGAACGGGCAGGGTGCCGATACGGATATCGTCGTGGCCAGTGCCAAGGCCTATGTATCGGCCCTGAATCGCTTGCAGGCGCCGAGCAGCGAGCACCCGCAGTTATAGGGAAGGCGCGGCGCCATGCCCAAGAAGCACCGCGCAGAAGCCCAGTCGCTAGAGGTGGCTGGGCTTCGTTGTCACTACCGCCGCCAACAGCGCAAGAGCCTGCGCCTGCAGCTCGATGCCGACGGTGAGGTTTGGCTTGCCTGCCCCTGGTACTTCCCGGAATTTTTGCTGCGCCGCTTTATTGTCGAGAAGCTTCCCTGGATTCACGAGCAGCGCAGCCTTCTTCAGGCGCGCACGCGCGATGCCGCCAGTTTTTTGCACCTGGGCGAAGTGTTGCATCTCCAGCTTCACCCGCACGAGGGCAGGGCGCGGGTGGAACGGGACGGTAATCTTCTGAACCTTTACTGCCCCGGCGACACCAGCCGCGAGGCGCAGCAACTGCTCCTCGAGGCCTGGCAACGGCGGGAGTTGGAGCGCCTTTTGCCGGCAATGATCGCGCGTTGGGAAGAAACTTTGGGCGTCGAAGTTGCCGCCTGGGGCATTCGTCGCATGCGCACCCGTTGGGGCAGTTGTAATACCGTCGCCCGCCGACTCTGGTTTCGCGTGGCCTTGGTGGAAAAACCCCTGGACTGCATCGACTATGTGGTTGCCCATGAATGCGCGCATTTACGCGAGCGCCATCACAATCAGCGCTTTTATGCCTTGCTCGATGCGCATTTGCCCAACCGCCGCGCGTTGGAGCGGGAACTGCAGCGCTGAGTATTGTCCATGCTATACTTGACCCATGCATACATGGGGCGGCAACGGCTGTCCGCGCATCGGCTGTTGACGATGGAGCGGGTCTCCGAACTCGGGTTTTGGCAACGCATGGCGGGGCAAAAGGGATGGGTCATTCTCTTTTTCAGCTCGGCAGGCTGCCATAGTTGCAAAATCTGGCGCCGTCTGCTCAGCGAGTGGGAGCAGCGTCGCAGCGATCTGCAGGTCTGGGAAGCCGATGCCGGCATCGAGATGGGCCTCGCCCAAGAATTCGATGTCTACCATCTACCTGCGCTCTTCGTTTTTCGCGATGGTCGCTACCAACGGCCCATGCAGGTGGAGGCACGGCTATCGGCCTTCGACCCCTGGCTTGCGGCGCAGGCAGATTTGCCCCCGGAGGAAGCGCCCTGATGGCCTCTTGGGATGGACCTTGGTTGCGGCAAGCCCAGCGCGCGCCATCCCCCCACTGCGATGATCGCCCGGCAGATTGCAGCGTAGATCTCCTCGTGCTCCATGCCATCAGCCTTCCTCCAGAAGACTTTGGTTCCGGCGAAGTGCAACGCTTTTTTCAGGGCAGCCTCGATTTCGATCATCATCCCTACTACGAGCAACTGCGTGCCCTGCGGGTTTCGGCACACTTCTTCATCGAGCGCGAAGGCAAAATCTGGCAACATGTGCCCGTCGATCGGCGCGCTTGGCATGCCGGGGTCTCGCAGTGGCAGGGACGAGAACGCTGCAATGACTTCAGTGTGGGTATCGAAATCGAGGGTAGCGCTACCCAGCCCTTTGCTGAAGCGCAATATCAGGCTCTTGGGCAGCTGATTCCGGCACTTTGGTCTTATTTTCCGGGTCTCGATCGGCGCGCCATTGTCGGCCATTCCGATATTGCGCCGGGGCGTAAATGGGATCCGGGCCCATATTTCGATTGGCAACGCCTGTGGCAGGAGGTAGCGGTATGACTTGGGAAGCAAGGACGCGCCCGCCGCGCAACTGGCGCCGTGGTTGGGGCGGCCCGCTCTTGGTATTTGTGGCTATGCTGCTTTTTACCCTTTGGTGGCTCGGCGTGTTTGCCCAAGCCTCGGTGCGCGCCATGACCAGCCCGTCCCTGCAATATGTGTATCGCGACTATGACGGCAGCTATGCGCGTCTGGACCGTCAGCGCGAAGACTGGATCAAGCAACTGCCGGCAGCTTGGCGGCAGGGGTCTACCCTGACCTTGATCGAGCAGGAGCAAAACATGCAGGGTAAGGACAACCGGGTGCAGGCGCGCATTGGCGTCTTGGTCAATGCGGTGCCCAGCGATATTCCCAGCTCTTGGCGCATTGGCCATTGGCCGGCCCAGTATGTAGCTGCCGTCGATTTGCAGGCCAATCCGGCCATTGCCAGCTGGAAGGGGTACGGCGCTTTGTCTTCGTGGTGTAAAAAACAGGGGATAGCCATGCGTTATCCGCTGCTCGAACTCCTTGGGCCAGGCGACCGGTATCAGCTCTGGATGCCCTTGGCTTCCTCGTCACGACCGTAGAACTTTACCCCACGTACGATCTTTTCTCGACCCTGGGCGACGCGGTGGAGATTGGTGTCACGCAGGGAGTAGACGCAGCCGCAGTATTCCTGCTGATAGAACTGTTTTTCCTTGGCGATTTCGATCATACGCTGGCTACCGCCGCCCTTGCGCCAGTTGTAGTCCCAATACTGTAGTTGTCCGGAGTAGCGGCTTGCGGCGCGGTGGCCGCAGGCATTGATCTGCGCCATGTCTTTCCAGCGCGAGATACCGAGGGTGCTGGTAAACACCGTAAAACCATGCTCAACGGCATAGAGTGCAGAGCGCTCGAAGCGCATATCGAAGCAGACGGTGCAGCGTTCGCCGCGCTCCGGTTCCCACTCGAGGCCACGAACGCGGGTAAACCACTCGTCCTTGTCGTAGTCGAGGTCGATGAAGGGCAGGCCCAACTCCTCGGCATAGCGAATATTTTCCTCCTTGCGCAGCTCATATTCTGCCTGGGGATGGATGTTGGGATTGTAGAACAGGATGGTAAGGCTGATACCCGCGGCCTGGATGTCGGCCATGATCGGACCCGCACAGGGCGCGCAACAGGAATGCAACAGAACCTGCTGGCTGCCGTCGGGAGTCGCTAAGGGGGCAGGAGATTTTTTCGCCACAATACACCTCAAGGCACTACACTAATAGGTATGCTATCAGGTTTTTGAGGAGAAACGACATGCCCAGCGATTTACGTCCCGGAACTTGTCGCGCCTGCGAGGGTGGTGTGTTGGCATTGTCTGCCGCGGAGATCGATGCCGCGTTGGCCGGCTTGCCCGGCTGGGAGTGGCGGGCAAATGCTCTGGAGAGGTGCTTTCAGTTTCGCAACTTTTACGAAACCATGGCATTTGTGAATGCCTTGGCGTGGATTGCCCACCGTGAAGACCATCACCCGGATTTACAGGTGTCGTACAACCACTGCACGGTACGCTACAGCACCCATGCCGTGGGTGGAGTTACCGAAAATGATCTGATCTGCGTGCGGGCGGTGATGGCGCTGCTGCGGTAGCGGGGCTGTTGCCCCGCTGGTACCGATCCCTCAGTGATTGGCGCGGAGCAGGGGACGCATCCCTTCGCGAACCTGACGCTGAATGAAAGCGGCACGACCGGGCTCCTTCTTTTCGAGCTCGGCGGCGCACTGCGATTCCGTCAGCGCGGCGGAGGCAAGCATGACCTCCAACTCACAAAGGTCCACTTTGGGATCGGTCAACTTGTCGCTGGGCACGTTGAACTGGTCACCCACCTTCCAGAACATGCGGGCGTTCCACATGCGCAGACGGACATTGGGGTTTTGAAACAGTTCGACACAGCGTGCATTGAGGGCTTGCGAATCCATGGGTACTCCTTCTGTCTTAGCCGATGAAAAGGTCGCCTGAAGGCTTGGCGACCAGCATACCCGAAAACGGGTCTACAGAGGGAGCCCCCAGCACCCTGTCCCGTCATTCAAGCTTTGCATGGGTGGATAGAAGAGCCCCGCCATTCGGATGAGAATGGCGGGGCTTTCTATTGCGTACCGGTCGAGTTTAGTCGCTCGGGTGTTGGGACTTGTCTTCTGGGTTTGTGACACACGATGTATGTGCTTTTGCCGCTCCAGCGCTGCACGGGGATGTTTTTGTGAAATAAATCCCTAATATATGATTCGGTCAAGATAATCTTGACCGGAATGGTTTTGTATTTTCAATGGGTCCTGAGGAAAAACCGGGAAAAATAAAGTAGCGCTAGAGCTTCTGTAATAAATATAATACAAAAAATATTTACTGTTTATTGTGGAATACAAAACGTTATTCGATGATATGAGTGCGGACTCTGTAGTCCAAAAAAAGCCTCGCCGAAGCGAGGCTTGCAGCTTTTTGGCTGGTTTAGCCGTGAGCAGTATTCATATTGATTTGCTGATTGGTTGCGAGTTCGGGGTTGTAGAGGTATTCCACATTCCCCGCCTCGACCTGCTTCAGGTATTCCTGGAAGTCGGCCT
>NZ_JAVRKK010000130.1:0-6028 GCF_031962545.1 Candidatus Igneacidithiobacillus taiwanensis | reverse complement strand
CTAAGTTGTTGCGCAACATTTTATCATGATAAATTTAGCCTCTAGCAAGGAAAGGGGTATAGGCCGTAGCTGCATGAAATCAAAATTTGATAGAGGGAGGACGGTACGACGTGTTTGGGCTGCAGGCGTTTTTGTTGCTGCAGTTATCGGGACGCCGCTGGCATCCGCTGAGGGGTCTTCATGGCTGGCTACCTATTATCCCGACCCCTATAGCCAAGCGCCATCCCCAAAACTGATTGCTGCTGGGTTGACACCCGGCTATCTGGAAAACACGGCGGTAACAGGGGTCGGCCCGGCCAATGACTCGGCCGTAACGTCAGAGCGTCCGCTCGGCGCGCACTCGGCCATCACGCATACACATCCCCTAGCACCTGAAATCACGATGCCCACATGGTGGACACAACCTCTTGATGCGCACCCGCGGACGCAAAATCAGGGCTTGGTGCCCTACCGTCGCTCCAGCGCGCCCTGGTACGATACTCCATTGGGTGTTCTCGGTATCGGTGTGGCTGCCACGGGAGTTACCATGCTTTTCGACCATGGCATTAACCATTATGTCGACACCCATCTTAGCCGCAACTTTCGCAATCAGGTACCGTTGAACATTGCCGATGTGCTAACCGATGGTTCTCTCATTCTCGCCGGAACCACCTGGTTTCAAAGCCCTTGGGCCAGCCCAAAACTAGCACATACTTCGAGTGTTGCCTTGACCGCCGCGGCTATAACAACAGTGGAAGTGTTTGCCCTAAAATATGCAGTCGGCCGCGCCCGACCATCAGGACCAGACAGCAGTTCTACGCAATATCATCCTTTCAGTTCACGTTATGCCGTATTCAGCACTTCCTTTTTGTTCAACAGGGACGGTCCGGCAACTGCTTCTTTTCCATCGGGACACACCGCGATCGCCTTTGCGGTCATCACCCCCTACGCCCAGAACTACCATCAACCTTGGCTGTATGCCATCCCCATGCTCGTCGGGGTCAGTCGTATTATGGCGGTGGACGGCCATTGGGCGTCGGATGTGGTTGCGGGTGGCTTTCTTGGCTGGCTCACGGCCGACCTTACCAACCGTTATTTTGCCAAGAGCGACTATGGTTTCATGTTATTTGGAGATGGCGTTGGCTTCTACGGCAAATTTTAAGATCCAAATCAAAACATCCTTATCAAAAGGCCTCTGGGGCACGCACTTCTGGCGCAACTGCTTATGGCTGGTTCTGATGAACGTGGCCTTGTCCGGTTGCGCCATCATGACCGATGGGCCGGAGCAGACCTACTCCCGGCAGGCGGAACAACCGCAAACGCTCCCCTCCGCCGTGCTTTCCCAGCATGAACTTCATCTCTCTCCTGCAACCATGGAGCGCCTCCTGCACCGGAGCATCACCTATCACCTAGGGGCAGGGGATGTGATTTCCGTGTCGGTGTATCTGCATCCGGACCTGTCCATTCCCAGCCCCATGACGGCATCCACGGGGTTGGCTGGAGCCATCGTCACCAATGACGGTAATATCCAGTTACCCCTATTAGGGTTGGTGCATGTGGCCGGAATGACCACGGCCCAATTGAAAGCACATCTTACTCAGCTTTACGCTCAATACGTCATCGACCCCAAGGTCACAGTGCAACTACAGGTAGCCCACAGCATCCGCTACTATTTGCTGGGTGAATTCACCAAACCCGGTTTGGTCTACTCCGACAGGCCGTTAGACCTATTGGAGGCCATGGCCTTGGGCGGATCAATGAACTTGGCCGATGCCGATCTGCGCGGCGCCTATGTGGTGCAAGATGGCCGGAAATTGCCGGTCAACTTCCAAAAACTGATCCTGGCCGGCGATCTCCAGCAAAACATTCCCCTGAAAACCGGTGATGCCATAGTCATTCCCAGTGTATCGACCATGCGGGCCTATGTTTTCGGTGCAGTTGACAAACCCGGCCCCGTTCCCTTTGTGAACGGACGCCTGAGCCTGTTACAGGCCCTCTCGGATGCGGGCATGAACACCGCCAGCCTGACGAACGCGCGTCTGAGCGATATCCGCATCATTCGGTCGGAAGGCGCCACGGGACAATTTTATGTGGTGAATGCCCGGCGCATTCTGGAAGGCAAGGCGACTCCCTTCTACCTCAAGTCGGGAGACATCATCTTCGTACCGCAAACAACCATCAGCAGTTGGAACCAAGCAATACAACTCCTGTTGCCGTCCCTGCAGGCCATCAACCAGTTGCTCAACCCGTTCGTATCCATCAAGTTCTTGAGCCAATAGGAAAGCTTGTGACCGATAACCATACGCCTCAGACCACGCCATACCACGCGGTTCCATCGGGCGGCCCCAAGGGAATGACGGGCGCCAGCAGTTCAGGGGATGGCGACGAAATCAACCTCGGACCCATCCTTCAGGCGATCCGGGAAGGCTGGAAATGGCCCGTGGCCCTGGGGGGAGGTTTCGCCTTTCTCGCCGTGGTAATCGTGCTCTTCACCAAACCCGTATTCAACGCAAGCGGCACGCTCTATCTCGCGCAGGCTGAAAAAAACGGGTCCGCCGGTTCGGGATCGGTGGATGGGGTCTCCTTGCTTTCAGGCCTGCTTGCGCAGGGGTCCAGCATGGAAACTCAGGTAGAGATCATCAATAGCCGGGAAATGATCGAGCGTGCGGTGCTCGCCTCCGGGATCAACGCCCAGGTATGGCAGATGGGGCATCGCCCCAAGACTCTGACGTTTGCAGGCTGGAAGTTAGGGGGGCAGCGTCTTTCCCTCTATGCCCCCGGACCTCACGCGCTGCGGGCGCTGTACGCCCATGTTACCGACCCGGATCTACAGGGCCAGACCCTTACCATCCGCTTTGGTCAGGATGGTCAATATCAGATCTTCGCGCCCAGGATGACACAACGGAGCAAAACTGTTTCCACACGCTCCTACCAACACGCTCAGGCATTGCTCACCGGCAAGATCGACCAACCCGCCGTCGGACCGGAGCTGCGGCTGTTGCTGACGGCGGTGCAGCCGCACTACATTCCCGCAGCCCATACCCAATACCTTCTCCGGATCAACAATGCATTAGGGGTCTACAGGGCGTTGACCAAGAATGGCGACATCTCGGTGATACGCGGCTCCGGAGCCACGGACGCGGCGGCCAAGACCAGCTATCTGGTCACCGTCGCCGTCAACAGCACAAACCCTTTCACCGCAAAGCGTTTAACCAACGCGCTCATGCAGACCTACCTGAATCAAACCCGGTCCTGGGGCACGGATCAGGCGGCGGCCACCTATGATTATCTGAGCCGGCAACTGGACAAGATCCGCACTGCACTGAGTAACGCGGATGCCCGTCTGGCCAGTTACCAGAGCAAGAGCGGCGTGATCGCGGTTTCCGCCGGCGCCAAGGAGATGATCGGCCAATTAGCCGACTACGAGACCCAGCGTTCTCAGGCCAAGATCACCCTCTATGGCCTGCAACAGATCCAAAAGACGCTGACGCAGCCTGGCGGCACCCTGAACCCTTATTTGTTCAGCAGTAAAGACCCCGTCATGAACAGTCTCGCCACCCGCTTGGCGGATGCGCAGGGTAAGCTCATTGTCCTAGAAAAACGCTATACCCCCGCTGCCCCGCAAGTGGTGCAGGTCCAGGCCGATATCGCCTCCATCCGCGCCGCCATCAGTGCCCTGGTGCAGAACCAGGAGAAAATGGCCACCCAGCAACTTCAGTCCATTGATGCCATCATCAGCCAGCATCGGGCCGATATGGGGAAATATCCCCGTTCCGAGCTGGAGGTCATTTCCCTGACCCGATCCAGCGAGGTGCTGGGCAAGCTGTATATGTTCCTCCTGGAAAAACAGGAAGAAGCCGCCATCAGCAAGGCCAGCACTCTGACCAAAAACCGGATACTAGACACGGCTCTGATAGCCCAACTTCCGGTCGCACCCAAGGTCGGGAGAGAGGTCGTATTGTACGGATTTTTAGGGGTGTTGCTGGGCTTGAGTATTGTCTTTGGGCGCTATCTTCTCCACCCCGGCTATCGCAGCGATGAAGAGTTACGCCGGCGTTATCCCTTCCTGCCCGTCTATGGACTCCTCCCCACCGCGCATTCCGCATCGCGCAGCAAGGAAACGGCTTTTACGATGCCCGACCCGCGTTCCGGCTGTGGTGAAGCCCTCCGTCTGCTTCGCGGCAATTTCTATCTGGCCGTTGGCGATGCTCGCGGGCAGGTCGTGGCCATGACCTCGGCCGTACCCGGGGACGGTAAAAGCACACTGGCCTTTCAGCTCGCCGCGGCCTTGGCCCAGGATGGCAAGAAAGTCCTTCTGATTGATGCCGACCTGCGCAATCCCCATGCCCATCTGGCCTTCCAGGTCACCCAGGAGCCGGGTCTGGCAGGCATACTCGCGGGACGCACCACCTGGCAGGCAGCCTTGCACCATATCACGGATCTCGGTATCGACCTCATTACTGCCGGCAACACGCCACCCAACCCCAGCGAACACCTGGGTTCTGGTCGCCTGGAGCAGGTATTGGCAGAGCTGCGTTCGGCTTATGACACCATTTTGATCGACACGCCGCCTTTCCCCATGGTGGGAGACATCCTGACCATAGGCCCCCTCGCCGATCGTTTGCTGACCATCGCCAAGGTCAACCATACCCCGCGCCGGGCCTACCAGGAACATTTGCAAGGCATCCTGGGGCTGAATCGCCCCGTGGGCTTAATCATCAATGGCATCCGGGTGCAGGGCAGCTATGGCTATGGCTATGGCTATGGCGCCAGCGACGGCAAAACGGAGACTCCGCCCAAGGGCTGGCGGCGCCACCTCCGATTCAGGCGCAAAAAATGATGATGGATCTGCTGCGCCGGTTTCGTCCCCAAAGTCCTTCTACGGAGGCGTCCGGCGGGACACGGCTTGGACCTGTTTGGGATTTCCACTGCCATTTGCTACCGGCGGTGGATGACGGACTGCGCAGTTTGGAAGAGACGCGCGCCGCCATCGCGGGCTTGCGCGCCCTCGGATATCAGGGTGCCGTGCTTACGCCGCATATTTATCCGGGGGTTTATGACAATAACCCTGATCAGCTCCGCGATGTCTTCCGTGCCTTGCGGCAGGAGATAGAGGGGGAATTTCGCCTGCATCTCGCCGCGGAATATTTTGCAGATGCAACGCTATTCACCGCCATGGAGCGTGAGGATATTCTCTATCTGGAACTGGGGAGCCAAAAAATCGTTCTGGTGGAGTTTCCCACACTGATGCCAACCCCGGAAGGGGTTGATGTACTCCTGCAACTGCACCGTGCCGGCTATCAGCCCGTGTTGGCGCATGTGGAGCGGTACCGTTATGTCCAACTAGAGCAATCAATCTGGCTGCCGCGGCTGGAACGCTCTGGCGCCTGGCTGCAATGCGACATCGGCAGCCTGGCGGGGCAATATGGTCCGCATCCCCAGGCCTTCGCCCGCGCGCTGCTGGATCAGGCACTGCCCATGCTCTGGGGCACGGATTTGCACCGTGTGGCGCAACTTGAGCGCTACGTGGAGCCCGGCTTAGCCGTACTCGCCAAAAGTGGGCACCATATCAACGCTGTATTGGAGGCATTGGCCGCATGAAAATCACGGTTATCGGCACGGGCTATGTCGGTTTGGTGACGGGCGCCTGTCTGGCCCATGTAGGCAATCACGTACTCTGCATCGATGTGGACGCCGACAAAGTGGCCCGGTTACGCCAGGGTATTATCCCCATTCACGAGCCGGACCTGCCTGCCATTGTCCAGGAAGGCATTGCCGGTGGCCTGCTGACCTTCAGCACTGACATCGCCGCCGGGGTCGAACACGGCGAATTCCTCTTTATCGCCGTGGGCACGCCTCCCGATGAAGACGGCTCCGCCGACCTACGTCACGTCCTGTCGGTAGCCGACGCCGTGGGCCGGCATATGCGTCGCCCAGCCATCGTCATCAATAAATCCACCGTTCCCGTGGGTACGGCGCAAAAAGTGCAGGAACACATCGCCGCCGTGCTGCACGAGCGAAATGTCGTAATCCCTTTTGAAGTGGTATC
>NZ_JAVRKK010000129.1:0-5997 GCF_031962545.1 Candidatus Igneacidithiobacillus taiwanensis | reverse complement strand
CCTTTTGCGGACGGAAAAAATCGATCCGCGTCGCATCGTGCTCGAGCTTTTGGAAAGTCATGAATTTGCGGATCAGGCTATGGCCCTAGATCGGCTCCAAGAGCTGAAAAGTTTGGGTTTTCAGTTGGCCCTCGACGACGTCGGCAGCGGTTACTCTTCTCTTCTGCGCCTCAAGCAATTGCCGATCGACAAGGCCAAGTTGGATCAGGGATTTATCCGTACCCTCGAGGAGTATCCGCGGGATTTGAGCTTTGTGCAATCGGTAGTGGATCTCGCCCGAGGCCTCGACATCGACCTCGTTGCGGAAGGAGTCGAGACCGTAGCCATCCGCGACGCGATTGGGGTTCTCGGCATGCGCTATCTCCAGGGCTACGCCATTGCGCGACCGATGCCCTTTGTGGACTTGCAAGCGTTTCTCTCGCAACAGCAGCTATCAGCTTCGGCGCCCTTGCCACCCACCCTTCTCAGCGCCTACGCTTTTCACCTGACGCATTTTTCCCTGCTCGAAAAGGCCTTCGATCACGACCCTGGTCTACTCGATCTGGTCTCTCTCGCCAATGCCGATGCCTGCCAGGAGCGGCAGCGCCTGCTCGCCCTGGGCTTGGCGCCGGAGCACGAGCTTTTTTACCTGCATGCCGAGTATCACCGGCATATCCTAGGCTTGCGAGAGTCGGACGGATCGCCTTCCCTGCGCGGTTGGGCGCAACTCGAGGACCGTCATCGGCGCTTTGCAGCGGCCTTACTGCAAGCCTTCCAGCTTCGCCGCGGGGGAAGTTAGCGCTATTCAGGCAACGCTTTCGTCGAAGGCCAAGCTGACCGCTTCGGCAAGGCTGCGTGCTTGGTGTAGGCGAAGTTTTCCGGGTGCTTTCGCACCGGGGGGGACGATGGCGCGGCGGAAGCCGAGCTTTTCCGCTTCGCGCAGGCGTTCTTCGCTGTGCGCGACGGCGCGTAGCTCCCCCGCTAGCCCCAATTCGCCAAAGGCCACGAGCCCTTCTGCGAGAGGTTGATTGCGAAAAGCACTCTGTACCGCCAGGGCAACCGCTAGATCCGCCGCCGGTTCGAGTACCCGCACTCCGCCGGCAATGTTGACGAAGACATCCTGATCAAAGAGAAAGCTGCCGCCATGGCGGTGGAGGATGGCGAGGAGCAGGGACAGGCGATTGGGATCGAGGCCGAGGGCAACCCGGCGCGGGTTGGCAAGGGGGCTGGGGGTGACTAGGGCTTGCACCTCGACCAGTAGACTGCGACTGCCTTCTTGGGTGGCAAGCACGACGCTGCCTGCTACCGGGCGCTGGTGCTGGCTAAGAAAAAGGCGGGAGGGGTTGTGGATTTCGCTGAGCCCTTGGGCGTGCATCTCAAAGACGGCCAGCTCGTTGGCGGCGCCAAAGCGATTCTTGATGGCGCGCACGATGCGATAGGGGCCACCGGCCTCACCCTCGAAGTAGAGTACTGTGTCGACCATGTGCTCCAGTACCCGCGGACCAGCAATGGCGCCTTCTTTGGTCACATGGCCGACCATCCATAGGCTCACGTCTTGGGCTTTGGCAAGACGAACCAGGCGCGCCGCACACTCGCGCACCTGTGCCACCGAACCCGGTGCCGATTGCAGGGTGTCGGTAAACAGGGTCTGGATAGAGTCGATAAGCACCACCTGCGGTCGTTGCTGGGCAATCTGCGCCTCGATGCTTTCCAGATGATTTTCGGCGAGGACGTCGATGGCCAAATCGCCAATGCCGAGGCGCTGGGCACGTAGGGCCAACTGCGCAGCAGATTCTTCGCCGGTCACGTAGAGGATCAGATCGTTTTGCGCCATGCCGGCCGCGCTTTGCAGCAGCAAGGTCGATTTGCCAATGCCGGGCTCGCCGCCGAGGAGGATGGCCGCGCCCGGTACGATCCCACCGCCCAGCACTCGATCGAGCTCTTGCAGACCGCTGCTTTGCCGCCGAATTTCGGCAATGGGTACTGCTGCCAAGCGCTGCGGCGGACTGGCTACCGCATAGGCACTGCTGCCGCGTTTGCCCGTGTTTGCTGGTGCCCGTTCTTCTACCAAGCTGTTCCACGCCCCGCATTCACCGCAACGCCCCATCCACTTGGGGCTGCTGGCACCGCATTCCTGGCAAACGTACAGGCTACGCTCGCGGCTCATGGTACTTGCCGGCGCGCCACCCGCCGGGCGATGCGGGTGCCGATTTCGTAGGGGATGGTATCGAGGCGGGCAGCGCAGTCTTCCAGGGGTAGCTCTGGCCCGCCGAGGACCTGTACTGGGTCACCCAACTCCGCCCTGATGCCATCCAAGGCAACAAAGGCAAGGTCCATACTTACCCGGCCAAGCAGGCGACTCGCCTGGCCGCGCACCAGGACGGGAGCCTCTTGGAGCCCCAGTCGACGATCGAGACCGTCGCCATAGCCGCAGGCGATTACCCCGACCCGACAGTCTTCCGGGGCCTGCCAACTGGCGCCATAGCCCAGCCAGTCGCCGGCGCGCAAGTTGCGGATGGCAACGATGCGAGTCTGCCAACGCAAGACGGGTGCCAAACCTAGAGAGCTGGCGCTTTGCCCCTGGATGGGTGCCAGACCGTAGAGGAGCAGGCCCGGTCGCACCCAGGGAGTGAACGCTGCGGGTAGGGCGAGGAGGGCAGCGGAGTTGGGCAAAGAATGCTCGCCCGCGGTCTCGCTGCCGAAGTCGGCGCAAGCCCGGTGAAAGGCCTTGATTTGCTCGTCATTGTAGGGATCTGCCGGGGTATCGGCGCGGGCTAGGTGGCTGAGCAGGCCGAGTACCCGCAGCGGACTGTGGCGAGTACCGCGCAATTGCGCGAAAACCTGGGGCAGTTCTGTCGAAGAAAAGCCGAGCCGGTGCATGCCGCTGTCGAATTTAACAAAGACCTCCAAGGGCTCCTGCCAGCGACTTTCCTGCAGCCAGCGCAGCTGATCGAAGTTCTGCAGTACCAGACGATGGCTGTGGGCGGCTGCCAAGGGAATCTCCTCGGCAGCAAAGGGGCCGGCAAGCGCCGTGCAGCGTGGCGCAAGCCCCAGGGCATGAATTTCCTCGGCTTCTTCCATGCAGGCGACGGCAAAGGCATCGATGCCGGCAGCGGCGAGGATGCCTGCCACCACCGCCGCACCGTGTCCATAGGCATTGGCCTTGATTGCCCCCATGATACGGGAGTGCGGTGCAGCCCGGCGCACCACGGCAAGGTTGTGGGCGAGGGCCGAAGCAGAAATCTCGACATGATTGGGACGGGTCATGGCGCCATGATAGCAGGGGGATGCAGAGGCGTCCTCTGGCGCAACAGGGCTGGGTTGTGCCTAGGATTCCCTATCCAGGGGGGCATAGTTTTCGAAGCGCGTGTACTCGCCAAAGAAACTCATGCGCACCGTGCCGATGGGGCCGTTGCGCTGTTTGCCGATAATGACCTCGGCAAGGCCTTTTACCTCTTCCTTGTCCTTGTGATAAACCTCGTCGCGGTACAGGAAAAGAATCAAATCGGCATCTTGTTCGATGGCGCCTGATTCGCGCAAATCCGACATTTGCGGACGTTTTTCGGTGCGATTTTCGAGGCTGCGATTGAGCTGGGAAAGGGCGATGATGGGCAGCTCCAATTCCTTCGCCAAGGCCTTGAGGGAGCGACTGATTTCCGAAATCTCGGCAACGCGATTGTCGCCGCGTCCGGGTACCTGCATGAGCTGTAGATAATCGACGACGATGAGGGAGATGTTGTGCTCGCGCTTGAGGCGGCGGGCACGAGAGCGGAGTTCGGTGGGGGAGAGGGCGGCGGAGTCGTCGGCGAAGAGAGGCGCGACATTCAATTCGCCCACGGCCTGTGCAATGCGTGGCCAGTCGTCGCGGCTGAGGCTGCCATTGCGCAGGCGGTGCTGATCCACTCGTCCGCGCGAGGAGAGCGCGCGCAGCACGATTTCTTCCGTAGGCATTTCCATGCTAAAGACCGCCACGGCGCGCTTTTCGACACAGGCCACATGCTCGGCAATGTTCATGGCAAAGGCCGTCTTGCCCATGCTGGGACGTCCAGCAACGATGATCAACTGGCCTGGGTGGAGCCCTGAGGTTTTTTCATCGAGATCGACGAAGCCCGTTGGTAGGCCGGTAATCTGCTTGCGTTCTTTGGCAATCTGTTCGATGCGATCGATGACACCGGGCAAGACTTCCTTCAGCTGCTGAAAGTGGGAGCCGTTGCGTTCCTCGCCTTGCGCCAGCTCAAAAATCTTCTTTTCCGCCTCATCGAGGAGAGCACGTGCCTCCCGACCCTCGGGCCGATACGCCAGTTCGGCAATTTCTCGTCCCGTGCGCAGCAGCGAGCGCAGTATCGAGCGTTCGCGCACGATGCGCGCATAGGCATGGATATTACTGGCACTCGGGGTGACATTGGCGAGCTCGATGAGGTAGGTCAGGCCTCCGACGCTTTCGAGAAGCTCGCGGCTTTCGAGATGCTCGCCCAAGGTGATGGCATCGAGCTCGTTGCCGGCATTGCAGATTTCCGCAATGGCGGCAAAGATGGTCTGGTGGCGACGCTCATAAAAATCCGTCACTACCAGCAACTCGCTCACGGTTTCCCAAGTTTCGGGGTCGATGAGCAAGCCCCCGAGGACCGATTGCTCAGCCTCCCGGGAGTAAGGAGTTGCCTTGATGTCGTCGTCCAGAGAGGCGTTCATGGCTCTACTGCTGGACGCCGAGGATCAGGCACGCTCGACGATAACCTGTATGTCGAGTTCGACCTCGGGGTGCAGATGCAAACGTACTGGATACTCGCCAGTGCGCTTGATGGGGCCATCGTACATTCGCACCTCGCCGTGGTTCACGCTGTGGCCGAGTTCTTCGAGCAAACGCGCGACTTCGTGGTGTCCAACAGAACCGAAAAGACGCCCATCTTCGCCTGCCTGCAGGGCAACACGCAGGACCACGTCGGCCAATGCTTC
The DNA here is from genome assembly GCF_031962545.1 of Candidatus Igneacidithiobacillus taiwanensis. NCBI lineage: Bacteria > Pseudomonadati > Pseudomonadota > Acidithiobacillia > Acidithiobacillales > Acidithiobacillaceae > Igneacidithiobacillus > Candidatus Igneacidithiobacillus taiwanensis. Next base: position 1,065 of record NZ_JAVRKK010000129.1, on the reverse strand, counting down.
GGCGCGCGCCCGGGCGGCCTGTAGACGCTCGTTCTCCGCTGCCTCGAGGCTGGCCTTGCGCGCGGCGAAATCGGCGAGGTTTTCTGCCGTGGCAACCACTGCTTTGCCTTGGGGAACCAAGAAATTGCGTCCATAGCCAGGGCGTACTTCGACGACATCACCGAGACGCCCGAGCTTGTTGATACGTTCCAATAGAATGACTTTCATAGAATTTGTCCTTACTGCATCAGCGGATTACGTAGGGCAACAATGCCAGGAAGCGAGCACGCTTGATGGCGGTTGCCAGTTGCCGCTGATAGAGGGCGCTGGTACCGGTGATTCGGCTCGGCACGATCTTTCCGGTTTCGCTGATGAAAGCCTGCAGGGTCTTCAGATCTTTGTAATCGATTTCCTTGACGCCTTCCGCCTTGAAACGGCAGGTCTTGCGCCGCCGCGAGAAGCCGCCACTGCCACCACCACGTCGTTCGCTGTCGCCGTCGCGATCTCTTTGAAATGCCATCGTTACTCTCCTTACTCTTCCGTCTCTAGCATAGCCCGCTCTTCAGCGCTGGGCTCATGGCGCTCGCTGTCATCGCGAGCCAGGGGCGATGCTTCCGTAATTGCTTCGTCGCGGGCCAGGGTCAGGTGACGCAGCACCGCGTCACTGAAGCGGAAGGCATCTTCCAGCTCCGCCAGGGCGGCAGCGGTGCATTCCACGTTCATCAATACGTAGTGGGCCTTGTGGGCCTTCTTGATTGGGTAGGCTAGTTGCCGACGACCCCAATCCTCCAAACGGTGAATCTGGCCGCCATCGCCTTCGATCATGCCGCGATAACGTTCGATCATCTGGGGTACGAGTTCACTCTGGTCAGGGTGGACCAGAAACACGATTTCATAATGCCGCAATGCTTGCTCCTTACGGATCAAAGAGTCCGAGCGCCGATCGCCCGAACAAGGAGTTACCACCTCTTGGGGGAATGCGTATTCTACCGATTGCGAAAGGGATTACAAGGGATTGCCGAATTTTTCGGATAAATGCTCGATGCAGTGGCGGTGTGCGACCAGTCGCATGGTGTCGAGATGGCT
>NZ_JAVRKK010000128.1:0-6116 GCF_031962545.1 Candidatus Igneacidithiobacillus taiwanensis | reverse complement strand
CGCGCCTGCCACGTGTACATCCAAGTGATCGACCATCGCCTGCAGGTTACGGGCTACGACACCCAAGGCGCGGCCATGGATAACTTTTACGAGTCTCTCTACCCCTTCCGCATCAAGAGCGGCAGATAGCGGCTACAAACTGCGCCCCTGGGCACGCCACCAGTCTTGCGCCTTGGCGGCAACCGCCTTGGCACTTGCTGGGTCTTTGAGCCAATCCCGCGCCTGCTCGACGATATCTTCGAGCGTTTCGGCATAGCGCGCCGCCCCGGCAGCGAGCAGCCCACGCCGATCGGCGTTGTCTGGCATCTTCGGCCCAAAGAGGATGGGGCAACCGGCGCGGATGGGGCTTTGCAGGTCCACCTCACCGCCCACCAATGTTCCTCCCGGCACGCAAAAGTCCGCACAGGCATAAAAGGCATCGCGCACTGCAATGGTCTCTACAAAGTACACCCGCGATTTGATCGGCACATAGCTGGTAAAGAGACGGCTATGGCGAATGGTCTGCAAGTGGTATTTGAGCGCATCGCGGTAGATGGGCTCAAAACGCTCTTCCCGATCTGGAGCCAAAATCATGATCCCCATTTGTACCCGCATGAGGGCGAGAAAGGCGCTGTAGGCCTCGGGCTCCTCCTCGGCATGGGTGTTGGGAAAATAGACCACACAACGGCCGCGATCGCGAAACTCCTTGAAGCGCGCACAGATATCCATTTTGATCCTCACACAAATCGGGTATCGCGGCATACTACGGCAGCGCCAAGGAACTTTCAAAAGTGGCCGACGACGGTGGCCGGTGTTACTTTTAGCGCAATTTCTTTCGGTGCAGGAGCAACAACGTGCGGGTTCTCTTTTTGGCGTCGGAGATGGCGCCTTACTCCAAGACCGGCGGCCTTGGCGACGTCATCGGCGCGCTCCCAGGGCAATTGCGTGCACTCGGGATCGAAACCTGGATACTGCAACCCTATTACGGTCAGCCACAGCTCGGCGACTTGCATTACCTGGGGAGTTTTACCCCTCCCTATACCGACCGTCAGGCCGAGCTCTGGAGCTTGGCGCAAGACCCCCACACCCTCTTCGTGCGCGCGCCAGAGCTCTACGAGCGCGGCGGCATTTACCAAAATGCCCACGGCGAAGATTGGCCCGACAATGCCCTGCGTTTTGCCTATCTCAACCGCATGGGAGTGGAACTCGCGCAAGGGCGCATTCCCTTTTTGCCGGGGCGGATGGATCTGGTCCATGCCCACGATTGGCAGGGCGCACTGGCGCCCTACCTGCTCGCCCTCGAAAGCCGCGTCGGCGCAGCAAGACCGGCAACCTTGCTCAGCATCCATAATCTCGCCTACCAGGGGCGTTTCTCCCCCAACGTCCGCGCTGCATTACACCTTCCCGCCGCCGATTTTCACCCCGCTGGCACCGAGCTCTACGGCAGTTTTTCTTTCCTCAAGGCGGGCTTGGTTTATGCCGATGCCCTCAGCACCGTCAGCCCAAGTTATGCCCAAGAAATTCAAAGCGAGGCCTTCGGCATGGGACTCGATGGCCTGCTACGCGCGCGCAGCGGCGTTTTGACGGGCATTCTCAATGGCATCGATGACGCGCGCTGGAATCCGTCTGCCGACCCCTATCTGCCCGCCCATTATCATGTGCAGGATTTGCGCGGCAAAGCACGCTGCAAAGCGGCGCTGCAACATCAGCTCGGTCTCTATCCCGATCCTGAGGTCTTCGTTCTCGGTATGATCAGCCGCATGGTGGAGCAAAAAGGTTGCGATCTTGTACTTGATCTGGCGCCGGAACTGCTGCGGGAGCGAATCCAGCTGATTTTCCTTGGTAGCGGCGAGGCGCAATATCAGGATGCCGCCCGTCGATTGGCGCAGGACTTTCCACGGCAGGCTGCCGCCTATATCGGCTTCAACGAGAGCCTCGCGCACCGCATCGAGGCAGGCATCGATGCCTTTCTGATGCCGTCCCGCTTTGAGCCCTGTGGCCTCAACCAGATGTTCAGTTTGCGTTACGGCAGTCCGCCCATCGTGCACAGCACCGGCGGTCTGGCGGATACGGTTCGCGACATCGATTACGACGCCAGAGGCGGCAATGGCTTTGCCTTTGCCCCGGCCACCCGGGAAGGACTGCGCGACGCCATTCACCGTGCACTACGTCATTATCAGCATAAAGATCACTGGCGGGAGCTGCAGCGCCGGGGCATGACCGGAGACTACGGCTGGCGACGAGCGGCACAGGAATATGTAGCGCTGTACCATCGCATTCTCGGCGGTGGCTGAGAATGGCCTTGACAGGCAGGGGCGAAGGTCATTGGCGAGGGTTATCCCCGCTAAAAAATCCCTTGCTATCCGCAAAAGTGAAAATGGGGCTATAATCGGCCGGATTTTTTGCACAGAGGAGCTTTCCATGGCAGGTCATTTTCCGTTTTCGGGCAAAGCCAACCGCGTTTCTGTTTACGCCTTTTTCGAAGCCCATAACTGGAGCCTCGAGGCGCAAAAGGTGTATTTCGAGCACTGGTTCGAGTGGACGAAGAAATTTGTCCAGGCCGATCCCGATTTGCAAGCAAGCAAAGGCGTGCTTTTCGCTGGCGAACATCCGCACTTCGGCACCCATGCCGATCACGACTTCCACCTGCATGGCTATGCCATTGCCACGCGCTTGCTCGATCTTGGCGAATTCATCAAGGGTGCCATCCTCCCCAAGCTCGATCATGATGCCCTGCACGCCCTAGAAGAAGAGCACCACCACTGGGTAAAAGCGGCCGATGCCGTCGCTGCCGAGCATCCTCGTCCTGAGGCCCCGGAAATCGGTCGCTACCGCCACGTCTAAAGACAGGTCGCGGTCACCGCGGCACCGCGTATGGACCAGGAGACCATTGAGCGTTGCTTTGCTGCTCTGCGAGCAAGCATCCCCGCTCCGCAGACGGAATTGCAGTATGCAACGCCGTTTCAACTCTTGGTCGCCGTGGTGCTGTCGGCGCAAAGCACCGACAAAGCCGTCAATCAGTGTACCGCTCGGCTCTTCGCCCGCGCTCCGGATGCGCAAAGTCTCTGGGATTTGGGCGAGGAGCAAATCCGCGCGGAGATTCGTCATCTAGGACTCTTCAATACCAAAGCCCGCAACGTCCATGCCTTGGCTGGGCAAATTCTGCATCAGCATGGGGGCGAAGTACCCCATGATCGAAAGGCCCTGGAGGCCCTACCCGGCGTGGGAAGAAAAACCGCAAATGTGGTACTCAACACGGTTTTTGGCGAGCCTACCATTGCCGTCGATACTCACATTTTTCGCTTGGGTAACCGTCTAGGCATTGCGCCAGGCAACACACCCCGTGCTGTCGAAGAGCGCCTCCTCGAGGTGGTACCCGAAGCCTATCGGCGAGATGCCCATCATTTGCTGATTTTGCACGGACGCTACGTGTGTACGGCGCGCCGTCCGCGTTGTCGCGACTGTACCTTGCAAGATTGCTGCGCTTGGCCGCACAAAGAACTGTCGTAACGCGATGATCCTTACGGGTTTCGCGGCGGGAAGTCAGCGGCCGGAGCGCCTCCTCGAGCAGGCCTTGGACAAGGCCTTGGGCGGCGCCCGGGCACGCGTCAGTGGTGCCCTGATCCTGTTCAGCCCGGCCCAGCTGCCCCTGCCCGGCGCTGCCCTGCAACGCTTGGCAAAGCGTCTGCAATGTCCGCAAATTCGCGCGGGATCCTTTCCTGGCCTCCTGGCCAACGACGACATCGTCTTTGCTCAACCCGCCTGCGCTCTTTGGCTGCTGGCTCCGCCCCTGGGGCTGGGGGATCAAGGCACACTTTCCCTGCTTTGGGCCAAGCCGCAGTACCTGGATGGGGGCGAGTTACCCGCGCATGAACGGGGGCAATTTGGACTCATTAGCGGCAAACAGTCCTGGTTCTGGCGCTACCCGCAGTCCCACCAACTGCTGCATACCGCTTTTCTCGGACCTATTACGCATCGCCAATTGGTCTCTACGGGCATCAGCCCGCTAACGGAGTTCTTTCCCCATTATCGACAGGAGGGCGCACTCCTGCTGCAATTGGAGCGCTACTCCGCCCTCCCCTTACTAGCGCGCAACATTCCCTTTGCCCTGCGCGAGGCCAAGCGCCTGCCCCTCGATCGCCTGCTCCTCGGCGAGCGAGATGCCCAATCGCACGTTCGCTACGTGCAGATTCTGGCCACCGACACCAACCGCAGCGGCTTGTGGTTGGAGCGTCCGCTCACTGCCAATACCCAGGTTTTTCTTGCTTGGCGCAATCCCGAAGCCGCCCTGCGCGATACCCGCGCCGCTCTCGAACTTCTCGACACAGAGCAAGGGCCACCAGACTTTGCCTGGATCAGCAGCTCTACCGGGCGCGCCAGCGACTTTTTTCCGAGCGCCGAAAATGATCTACGCCTTTGGCGAAGTCGTTTTCCCCGCTGTCCCATATTGGGCAGCTTTTCCCAGGCGGAGGTACTAGACGGGCCAGAAGGTGGAAGGATTACGCGCTTCGGCACGGTATTCGATGCCTTCTACCGCTTGCCACAGGCAGCAGATGAAACGCCGTCGCTCTGGCAGAATACTTTTCGAGTGTAGTCTTACAGGAGTCTCGCATGCGCTGGCCTTTCGCTCTGTTCCTGCTCCTCGGCCTTTCTTGTCTGCAGGCGTCAGCTGCCACCTACGCCCTACCCCAGGGCAAGGATAACATGGTTGGTGCCATTCATTACATTACAACGCAACAGGAAGATACCTTGGTCGATATCGCTCGAGACCAAGACGTTGGCTACGATGCTTTGAAATCAGCCAACCCTGGCATCGACCCTTGGTTGCCCAAAGTCGGAGCCAGCGTTTTGATTCCCAGTGAGTATATTTTACCCGCCGCTCCTCGGCGCGGGATCGTCATCAATCTCCCGGCCATGCGCCTCTTCTACTACCCGGCAGATCGCGCGGTGGTCGAGACCTTTCCGATCGGTATTGGGCGCGAGGGTTGGTCTACTCCTCTGGGAAAAACCAAGATCGTTAGCAAAGTGCTCAATCCAACCTGGACACCGCCAGCGAGCATTCGCGCCGAACATGCCGAAAACGGCGACCCCCTACCCGCTGTCGTTGCCGCCGGACCCGATAATCCCCTGGGGCTCTATGCCCTCAAATTCGCCTGGGCGGGTTATTTGATCCACGGCACCAACAAGCCCTATGGTGTTGGGATGCGTGTCAGTCACGGCTGCATCCGCCTATTCCCCAAAGACATCGAGAGCCTCTTTCAGCAGGTTCCGGTTGGTACCCCGGTAGAGGTGGTGGACCAGCCCTGGTTATGGGGAGAACGAGAGGGCGAGTATTATCTGCAGGTGTTTCCTCCCCTGCATGCACCGCAATCCTCCAGCGAGGAAGAAGCCGCATTTCGCCAGTGGTTACAGGCCAAAATTCCCGCAGGTTATGAGATCTCGTGGACGGAGGCCCTACGGATCTTGCGTCAGGCAGATGGGGTACCTACCCTCGTCGTCCTTCGTGCCCAATCGACCGGGAGTCTGCTATAAACAACAAAAAGGGCCCCGAGTGGGGCCCTGATACAACAAGGCAATAAGCCTTACTTCATCATCGCCTTCTTGAACATCCGCTCCACCTTCTCGTTGGCTTCTTCAGCCTTCTGGTTGGCGGCATTGGCGGTGCTCATGGCCTGATCGGCCGTGCTCTGCGCGGCATTGGCCTTGCTCAGGGCGTCATTGGCAGTGTTCTGCGCAGCATTGGCCTTGGCGAGCGCCTCGTTGGCGGTCGACTGCGCGGCGTCAGCCTTGGCGGCAACCTTGGCCAAGTCGGAGCTGGTGGCGCAACCAGCAAGACCGAGGGGCAGAATCAGGGCAGCAACTTTCAACGTGGTGGTCAACTTGCTCATAACGATCTCCTCATATTGGGTGGAATAACGAGCAAAAAATCAAAACTACGGCACATACGTTGCCCTTGCACCTTCGCCCAAAGGGCAGCAGATATGTACCAGGGCATACCGTGCCCGTATTCTATGCGAAAAAACGCACAAATCTCAATAGAATGTATGCGTCCACCACCTTTGGCACTGTGGTAGATGTTGGAGGAGGAAGGATAGCGGTGGTTTCTGTCCGAGTCGATGGTGTGGCCGTTCGGCGTT
>NZ_JAVRKK010000127.1:0-6126 GCF_031962545.1 Candidatus Igneacidithiobacillus taiwanensis | reverse complement strand
TACAACGCCGAACGGCCACACCATCGACTCGGACAGAAACCACCGCTATCCTTCCTCCTCCAACATCTACCACAGTGCCAAAGGTGGTGGACGCATACATCCAGTTGCGACTACAAGCAATGCCTTGCAGAATAGGGACCGTTTCTCTACGGCCGACCTTTAGTGCCGGAGTAACGATTTGGCAACCCGGCCACGACTTGGAACGCAGCATTACCGATGCCGATCAGGCTCTTTACCGCGCCAAACGCGAGGGACGCAATCGAATCGTGCTGGATGAAAGCATCGGAAACACGACGAGCCCATCGATGAATTGACGAACAATAGCAGAATACGGGAAATGGCGATCTATCATGGAGAGAAAAATGAAAGAAAAAATGGTCACTCAGGAATCCTATAAGGAGGAGTTGCACGCCCTTCAGGTAGAGCTCGTCAAACTACAACGGCATATTATCGCCCGCGGCGACAAGATTCTTATCCTCCTCGAAGGACGTGATAGTGCGGGTAAAGATGGCAGTATCAAGCGCATCGTCGAGCACCTGAGTCCACGAGAGGTACGCGTCGTTGCCCTCCCCAAACCCTCGGACCGCGAGCAAAGCGAGTGGTATTTTCAGCGCTACATTGCGCATTTACCGGCGGCTTCCGAATTCGTGCTCTTCAATCGCAGCTGGTACAATCGTGCCGGCGTAGAGCGGGTCATGGGATTCTGCACGGCCAAGCAACTCGAAGAATTCTTTCAGGAAGTTCCTGTACTCGAGGGCATGCTCATGCGCTCTGGCATTCATTTGCGCAAATTTTATCTCGATATTAGCCGCAAAGAGCAAAAAAAGCGTTTGAGTGCTCGCGAGAATGATCCGCTAAAACAATGGAAAACCAGCCCTATCGATTTACAAGCGGTAAAACATTGGAAGGACTACTCCCAGGCTCGCAATGAAATGTTTGCGCGCAGTCACACGGTACTCTGCCCCTGGACCGTTGTCCGTGCCGACGACAAAAAGGCGGCACGCCTACAGATCATCAAGGAAATCTTACTACGCCTAGATTACGAAGGAAAAAACACCGACCTAGTCAGTCCGGATCGAAATCTCATTTTTGATTTCGATCCGGCCTACCTCGAAAATGGTAGTATTGCTGACTGAGCGTACCGATCAGCGGCGTCGGCGCTTACGCTCGCCGTTACTCTGTCCCTCGGCAAGTACCCGTTCAAATTCGATTTTCCGCTCGTCTAAATTTACCTGTACCAAGCGCACGCGGATTTCCTCACCCAATTGGAAAATCTCGCCGCTGCGCTCGCCAACGATGCGATAGTGCTTGGCGTCGAAATGATAGTAATCGCTGCCAAGGGTGCTGATATGGACCAGCCCCTCTACATAGACCTCACGGAGGGCCACAAAAAGACCAAAACCGGTCACGCCAGTAATGATCCCCGTGTATTCCGTTCCCACCTTATCGAGCATAAATTCGCATTTGAGCCACTGCACCGCTTCGCGTGAGGCCTCATCGGCGCGGCGCTCGGTCATCGAGCAATGTTGACCCAGCTCCTTGAGCTCCGACAGCACCGGCAACCTGGGGGCACGCCCTGCTGCCGCGGCGTCGAGGAGTTCTTGGATGCCGCGATGAACAAGTAGATCGGGATAGCGCCGAATGGGCGAAGTGAAATGCGTATAGGCCGGATAAGCCAAGCCAAAATGCAGACTGGTGTCGACGGTGTAATATGCCTGGGAGAGGCTCCGCAGGATGATGGTTTGGATCAGGTTGGCATCCGGGCGCTCCCGAGTCGCTTCGATGATCTGCGCCAAATCGACACTGCGGGGTCGCATCGGCAAGCGCAGCGGCACCCCCAATTCACCGAGAAAACGTCGTAAGTCCTCAATTTTATCGGCGTTGGGTTCCGGGTGTACCCGGTACAGCATTGGAAATTGATGAATGCGGAAATATTGCGCGGCACACACATTGGCGGCCAACATACACTCTTCAATAATGCGATGGGCGACATTGCGTTGCAGGGGAACGATGCTGTCGATGCGACCTTGATCGTTGTAAATCATACGACTTTCTTGACTGTCGAACTCGATCGTACCCCGCTCTTCCCGCGCTTTGGCGAGAGATCGATATAGGTCATGCAGCGTCTGCAGATGCGGCAACAAGGCGACATCGTCGCCTTCGGGCGAGTGCTCGCCACTCAATAGCTGGGCGACTTCATCATAGGTGAAGCGACGCTGGGAACGCATCACCCCCCGCGCAAAGCGAAATTGCTGGCATTCGCCCGCTGCATCAAACTCCATCTCGCAGACCATACAGAGCCGATCGACGTGTGGATTGAGGGAGCACAACCCATTGGAAAGCGCCTCGGGAAGCATGGGAATGACCCGCCCCGGGAAATACACCGAGTTTCCGCGTCGCCTTGCCTCCTGGTCTAGAGCCGAGCCGGGTTGCACATAACTTGCTACGTCGGCAATGGCCACGAAAAGGCGGAAGCCACCCCCCTCTCGCGCCTCGGCGTAGACGGCATCGTCAAAATCTTTGGCATCGGCACCATCGATGGTCACCAAAGGCAGGGCCCGCAAATCGCGCCGCCCCTCTTTCATTGCCTCCGGGACTTCTGGCGCGATTTCCGCTGCTTCACGTTCCACTGCCTCGGGCCACTGGAAAGGCAAGCCATAGCTGCGTACGGCAATTTCGACTTCCATTCCCGGCGCCATGTGTTCGCCGAGAATTTCGACGATGTGCCCTTCGGGCAGGTTGCGTCCATCGGGATAGGTATCGATCTGCAAGACTACGATCTGGCCGTGTACCGGTGCGAGTTCGCCGCTACTGGTCACCACAAATTCCTGATTGATTCGACGGTCTTCCGGAATGACATAGCGACTGCCCTCATCGGCATGGAAACGTCCCACGACCTGGGTGAGGGCGTGTTCGAGCACGCGCACCACGGCACCCTCCAAGCGCCCGCGACGATCCTCACCGATTACCCGACCGAGAATCAGATCGCCGTGAAATACTTTGCGCATTTCTCGCGGCGAAAGGAAGAGGTCTTTACCACCATCATCGCGCGATAAAAAACCAAAACCGTCCGGATGGGCGATGACCGAACCGCGAATCAATTCCATTGCTTCGGCGATGCCGTAGGCGCCACGTCGATTGCGCAGTAATTGCCCATCGCGCTCCATGGCGCGCAAGCGGCGGCGCAGGGCCTCTTGATCGTCTTCGACAACCCCAAGATCTTCGATCAGATCTTCCAAACTGGCCGGCCGCCCCAAGCCTTGTAGATACTGTAAAATAAACTCCCGACTAACTATGGGTCGCTCGTATTTTTCCTTTTCTCGCTCATACATCGGATCCCTTTCCGGTAGGGATAGACTGGGCGACTCGTTTTCCGGCATTGACAAAAACTCCTTACTATCGGATGATGCGCGCTATTGCCGAGGTGGCGGAATTGGTAGACGCGCTAGGTTCAGGTCCTAGTGAGCGAAAGCTTGTGCTGGTTCGAATCCAGTCCTCGGTACCACTCTCTAGAATTTTGATTGATCATTTCATTCACTGTTCACAACCTCGCCTGCGGTACTATCTCCCAAGGCGAGGCATTTGTCCACGTGCCCCCAGGGCGCTCCCCGGACTTCCATCTATAACGACACTGGCGATGAACACAGAACTCTTGGCAATTCTTACGGTTGGTACCAGCGCATCGGGAAAATCCTCCTGGGCGCAAAGTCTGGTGGAACGCTTTCCCCAGTTACGCATAAATATCCTGGAGCGAGATCAATTGCGCCAAGAATTATATGCCGAAGCAAACGACACCCCCTTTTCTTGGGCAGACTGGGATAGCCAGTTCGAGGAGGAGGTGCAGTCTCGTTGGTTGCAGCGCCTGCGCCAGCTCCTCGACGCCGACGTACTGGTACTTGCCGATACCCATCTCGATCCAGCGCAGTTGATTCGCGAAGCGCGTATTCTCGCCGACCTTGGCGTGCGCGAGTTGATATTACAGTATTTCCCTGCTCGTCCCCTCGTTGAACTGATCCGCTATGATCAAAATCGCTCCGCACCCGTTGGTGCCGCCGTGCTACGCCAACAGATTCAGCGCTTGCAGCCCGAGGAAGTCTATTGGCAGGCCTTGGAGTCCGTCAGCAACGAAAAATGATGTAATATGCTGAGGCAATAGGTTCGGCAAGGAGTTGCCCCATGAATAACATGCCTCCAGATTTTGCTACCTTGATTTCCGAGGAACAGAAACGCCTCGGCAAATATATTCGCCCGGTGGCCATTTTGCTCATTGTCGTTGGCCTCGTTGGTCTTATCAGTCCGGTATTTCTCTCTACTCTCACCATTGGGCTGATTGCCGCCCTCCTCATTCTCGGTGGCGCGTTCTGGTCCGTGCACTTGTTGGGTGACAGCGACCGCCATTTTTCTGACTGGCTGCGCCCACTCCTGCTGCTCATCACCGGCCTCATCATCGTCTGGGAACCCGCCGCTGGCATCGCCAGTCTCGGCCTCTTGTTTATTTTGTACTTTCTTCTCGATGCCTATCGCAATTTCACCGCTCATCAGCGCTCGGGCGGCATCGGACGTCCCTGGTTCATTTTTAGCGGCGTTGTCGACGTATTCATTGCCCTCCTCTTCTTGGTCACCTGGCCCAAGGGATCTCTCGTTCTAGTGGGCATTTTTGTGGGCATCAACCTCTTTTTTGATGGTATCGCCCTGCTCCTACTCAGTCGGGCTATGCCTGGCGGCAAACCATAAATAGCAAGCGGAGATCTACGATGCGACGGCGCCTCCTCCTCGGTTTTTTGCCCTTACTCTTCCTCGCTGCCTGTGCCGTACAACCGGCATCCAGTGCGCGTATGGTGGCGCCCGCAGATACCAGCCGGACTTCCCTCGATTGGGCCGGAGCGTACGCTGGCGATGCGCCCGGGGCCGACACCCCCCTCATTCGCGTCACCATCGGCCTCGCTGCCAATGGCGACTACCGACTCACCAGGCAATATGCCGATCGCCCAGCAAGTAGCTTCACGGAAACAGGCACCTTCACCTGGCTCCATGGCGACCGCGATATCGCGCTACGCGATCGTCAAGGACATACATCCCTATACCAGGTGCGAGAGAATGCCCTCATGCCCCTCGACGCCAACGGCAAGGCGATCCCGCCGCGAGGCAAACACGACTGGTTGCTGCATAAGGTGAGCGATCTACCCGGTGCTACCGTCCTCTTCTCGAGCTTTCGCTGGCAGTTGCAAGCTATCGACGGTTCCAAAGGCATCGAAGACAAAGGCAGGGTTCCCTACATCACGTTCCTGCCCGCCGAACGGCGCATGAGCGGTTTCGACGGCTGCAATCGCATCGGCGCTGCCTACGTACTGGGCCCGCAACGGCACCTGCAGTTCCGCGCGCTGATCTCCACGCGAATGGCCTGCGCCGGTACCAAGATCGACCGTCCCTTCACGACAGCCCTGGAACGTACCGCTTCCTATCGAATGCTGGCAAACGAGCTCCTGTTGCAAAATGCCGCTGGCGCTGTTGTCGCTCGCTTTATCGCCGTGCCCCAACCGGAGGATTGATGATCACCGCCCCCGCCGTTTCCAGCTCAGCCCCCGCCCCAATCAACCAGATCGATGCGGCAAAGACCCGCGACATCCTCATCCGCTTGGGGTACCTGCCGCTCACGGTGCGCGAGTATCTTGGCCCCAAGGCACACATTCATCAAAATCTGCAATGGGATTTTTCCGCGCCCGCCATACTCCGTCGGCTAAGCGCCCAGGATCCCTGGTCGGACCCTTTCAATCCTTGGGTGATGGGTGCCTTGTATCAGTTTGAGGCAGTGCATAATCTGCCGATTGTCCACGGCAGTGACGGTATTCGTGGTCTACCCGCCGTCATCGTCAAGGCCTTGCTGGCGGCCAAAAAGCCCGATCCCGACCCATGGATCTGGGTCTTGGTGAGCAAATTTCCGCGGCCAGAGACCATGCGGGTTTTTGTTGCCGGACGCGGCTGGGTATACCAGAGCGTTTGCAACACGGGCGTACTCCATGCCACTCCTAAGGACCCTCTGATTTAGCCCTCTGATACAATGGGTTGACCGAGTAGCTAGGAGATGACATCCATGACCGGACAGATGACCTTTGCCGAGGAGCCCAG
>NZ_JAVRKK010000126.1:0-6155 GCF_031962545.1 Candidatus Igneacidithiobacillus taiwanensis | reverse complement strand
ACAACGCCGAACGGCCACACCATCGACTCGGACAGAAACCACCGCTATCCTTCCTCCTCCAACATCTACCACAGTGCCAAAGGTGGTGGACGCATACACCGATTTGACACACGCCGCCTCCGGGTCTACGCTGATTTTGTCGCGTCCAACAACGCGACCGGGTTTGGAAGCCCGGAATCTCTAGGCGGACAGCCGCCCTTCCCGCATGGGATGCGGCATTTTTTATGTCCGTGGTCTAGCTTTGCTCCTATGGGCGGGCCGGACGGGGAGCCGCAAGGCTCGCCGGTTCCTAGAGGCCGGTCTTCCAACCCGTTCGGTTCGCCCACCTTCGTTTGGAAGCGAGGAAGGGCGGTTGAACAACCGCGCTCTAGGACTCTGACCATGATCACACCCATTCCCCAAGGCGTAGCCGCGCCTACCGTCTTTCGGTTCCACTCCATCGAAGTCCATACCCTCGACCGTGACGGCCAGGTCTGGTTCGTCGCCGGCGATGTCGCCCGGGTGTTCGGCTTTGCCGATGCTACCCACATAGTTCGTTGGCTCGATGAGGATGAAGCTGCCCTCCACACATTGGAGACCCTTAGCACAAGTGCGGACGGACGCGGTGGCGGCGAGCAGCAAGTCACCATCATCTCCGAATCCGGCCTCTACCATGCCCTTCTGAAAAGCCGTAAGCCAGAAGCCAAACCCTTCCGCCGCTGGGTGACCCTAGAGGTTCTCTCGGCCATTCGGCAGCACGGCGGGTATGGCAGCCCGAAGCCAATCGCCTCCGGCATTCTGACGCTTCCGCCCGGAATGAAACTGCTGCTCACCTTCGAGGAAGACGGCCGCTATCGTGCCGAACCGGTACTGGATGACGCCATGGTCGTCACCACCCGGCAGATTGCCGAGATCGTGGAAGCCCACGGCTACATCCTGGGCAAGCCCTTTCACAAAGAGGACAAGCTATGAGCGACCCGGATCCCGCTCCCAACTCGTGCTCCGGTGCATCGCACAGGATTGTAGACATCCGAGGATGGTGTCTCCCACCAATTTGCAATTACAAAGCCGTGTGATGCGGCCTCATGGAGGAACCCATGCCCAATGATTGCCCATCACTCCCGTCACCGCCAGTGCCACCAGACATTGATCTGCGGTCCCATTGCTGGATGAAATTGGACTTATGCCGGCTTCATTCCAGCGACTTTATCCATCTCGCCAACAATGAGGAATTTGGCGCGGCAGTAAAGTTGTGGACGGAGGCCATGCGCCAGGTGCCCGCCGGCAGCCTCCCCAACGACGATACAATATTGGCATCCCTGGCTGGCTATAAGGGCTCTCGTCGACGCTGGCAGAAGATCAAGCCTATGGCATTGCATGGCTTCTCCTTGTGTTCTGACGGCCGTCTCTATCATTCGGTGCTAGCGGAAATGGCGCTGGACGCATGGACCCATAAATCACAACAGGCATCCGAAAGCCTTTCAGATCCACGTGCCAAAGATCGGGACCGTCTGCGCCGCTGGCGGACGGAGCAGCGTGCCAAAAAACAGGCCAAACAGGTTTCTGAAGAGAAACCAGATCCGGCAAGCACTTCGGATGAAACGTTTCAAGGGCGTTTTACTGAAACGTTTCACGAAACGGCTGAAACGTTTCCTATAGATAGAGAAGAAACAGAGAAAGAAACAGAGAAGAAACAAAATATAATCGTTTCTGAAACGGCGGCGGAAACGTTTCCTGAAACGCCTCTCTCTGATTCACCAGAAACACCCGCGCCAACTCGTGAAGGCACCCTCTGCCAGAAATTACGGACACTTGGTGTCCGTGCTGCCCCACACATGGTTGTGGTGCAGGAGATGTGCGCCCGCCATCCCGATGAGCACATTCTCGCAGCGGCGGAAATCGCGCTGGAGAAAAAAGGCTCCGGCATTCATGTAGGTTACATCGCCGCCATGCTGAAAGGCGGCGCGACAGATGGAAAGACGAACAAAAACAGATCAACGGCCAGCCCGCCCAACCGCCAACTGATACCACCCGTCGCCGTAGGCGGATCCCATTACATCAAACTCTAGGAGGTAGCCATGTCGATGCCAAGGAAGTTCAGCAGTAAAGAACAGCCCCTCAGACCGGTCGGTGACTGGTATGGAGACCTTTTCGCCAAGTGGGGAATCGACCCTTCCGGGTTAGCGGTAGTGCCCGACCTTCCTCCCCAGTACCGCGAATGTGCGCAACATGGGCGCTATCCCATTTCCATGGTGGATGAGCAGGGTGTTATTCGGTACAGAGCGCCAGTCTGCCCTGTGTGCGCGGCGGAGCGCATTTCCCGTCGACTCATGGAGAGCTCCGCCATACCCCCCCGCTACATCGACTGCGATTTTGACAACTACGTGGTCGATGTCCCTGGACAACAGACGGTCCTGGATGCCTGCAGGGACTACGCCCAGCAATTCGATGAGCGGGCGCGCAATGCTTCACACGCTGGCAAGGGATCCGGTCTCATTCTTTGCGGGAATCCCGGCACCGGCAAGAACCATTTGGCGGCGGCCATCGCCCGGACGGTGCTGTCCATGGGTCACAGTGTGCTGCACGTTACTGCCTACGACCTCATCGCCCGAATCAGGGAGACCTGGCGCCATGGCATTAACAATAGCACGGAGCTGGAAGTCATCAGGGGCTTTGCGGAAGTGGAACTGCTCATCATCGACGAAGTGGGCAAGACCTTTGGAAGCGACGGGGAACGGGTGCACTTATTCGAGGTGATCGATCACCGATATCGGGACCTGAAGCCAACCATCATCCTGTCCAATGAAAGTGTGGAGAGCGTGGAACAATATCTGGGTACGCCTGCGTTTGATCGGCTGTGCGAAAACGGCGGCCTCCTGCTTTTTGACTGGCAGAGCCATCGCCGGGGGAGAATCGGAAATGCTCAATAAATCAGAAAAGAGAGAGCGATTGTTGTTGCATATGTGCGATCTGCGCCCATTCTTTGAGGATCCTCGGCAATTCATCAGCGACCTGCGCAAAAATGATTTTTGCTACCTGGGGTACGATTGCAGCGTTCAATTGGCAATCCGGCTGATCCGCTGGTCAGAAGCCATTGAACTCACACCAAGGCAAAAACACGTCATGGATCAGGTGGTCACCCAAGCGATCCAGCGATCCTCGAAAGTGATCCTGGCAAAGATTCGTGCCGCTACCTGGTCTATACCAGACCACAGGGCAGATCATGCCGATCTTGCCTATTCCGCAGCAACAAAGGCCCTGCAGCACCTGGTTGAATCGCATGATTTCTGCGGAGCGAACCCAATCCCGAATCCTTCCTTGCTTGCCTTTGTCGAGTCCCACACCCGGTTTGCTTCCAGGGAATCCCTTGAATTCTTCATCTACCACAAGAAATGGAAAAAGGAAGAAACAACCACGTCGTCCCCTGCTGGTTTTCTGCTGGAAACGTATATCCGGCAACAGAAGAGCCTGCTCAGGAACAAGTCCGGAGCAGAGAAGGCCAAGGCAGAACAGAAGATTGCGGAGCTGACGGCCAGGCTCTACGGCCTACGCGCCGAACTCCGCCTGGATGCCCTGGAACCGCTCGATGGAACGGATAGCCGCTTGGGACGGCTGTCACCGGCGACGGAGATGGAGTTGGCGTACTGGGATACCTACGCCGAAGACGAAACCAAAATCCCCGTCCCAATCCCCTCCCATCAGCGAGAGTTTCTGGATTACCTGTTCCAGGTAGGAGATAAGGCTATACCCGCTCGTGAGTTGATTCCCTATCTGATTGATGCCCGGGAGTTTCGTGCCATTGGCGGACTCCTGCGCGTCCTCCGTGACCCTGACCGGGAAGAAGAGGCTGATACCCTCAGCACCGTGTTGGGGAACCGGACGCTTGCGGATATTCGCAAACAGATCCTGCGTATCCGGCAATCAGATTCCGAGGAAATGGTGCAACTCTTCGGTATCTGCAAGGATTTTTTGCAATCGAAAGGCAGCGAAAGCGAACTGATGCAAAACGCTCTGATCTGTGGAGCCTGACCATGCAGCCTATTTTTCCCTGGATTGGCGGCAAGACCCGGCTGGCAGAGGAAATTCTGACCCGGCTTCCTCCCCCACACCGAGAGCGGACGTATGTGGAGCCTTTCTTTGGTGGAGGCGCTGTGTACTTTTCCCAGCGTCCCGCCGGGGTGGAGGTCATCAACGACCGAAACAGTGAAATCATTCACTTTTTCATGATCCTGCGGGATCGCGCCGAAGATCTGGTGGAGTACCTGCAGAATACCCCGTATTCCCGTGCGGTCTTTTACGCCTGGCGGAAGGGCGAGCCCGAGAATCTGCCGGACATTGAACGGGCCGCACGATTCTTTTATGTGGCACGGTCCTCCTTTTCTGGCCAATCCACGGGCCGCACTCCGTCCTGGGCCTTTGCAAGGATCGCGGACAATCGAGCGCGGGCCTTGGCGACGGTCGTTGATGGGGAACTGCTGCAGGTCAGGGATCGGCTGCGGCACACCCTGATCGAGCATGACGATGCCATCAAGGTCATCCAGCGGTACGACTCGGAAGGTACCGTGATTTACTGCGATCCTCCCTACGTCCATGAGACCAGAAGTGATGGCGGCTACGCTGACGAAATGGACACCGAGGACCACGAGCGGTTGTTGGAAAGCCTGAAGCAGTGCAACGGCTATGTGGCTCTTTCTGGTTATCCCTCAGAACTGTATCGGGATTTACTGGAAGGAGAAAAAGGATGGTCCACCGTAGATTTTGAGGTTGTCTGCAGGGCCAATCGCTCCACTCAGATAGGCGATGAAGTGGATCAAGCCCGCACCGAGCGGCTATGGATGAATCCCCGGCTTACCGAGTGGAATGCCGCCCGAAAACGGCAAACCCACCGGCAAGCCCTGCTTTTCGATATGGAGGGAGTAGCGTGAACAACCGGACTGATCCATCCAATGGTAGCAAAGGCATTCTATCCCGGCCTTTGCGTTTCGTTCTGGATGCTGACGGAGTTTTGTTCGATTTTGACCGCGCCTGGCGCGGCTGCGCGGAGCGTCTTCTGGATCGGCCTCTGTCGGTAAGGGCTCATGTCTACGACCTGGCGACCCGCTACGACCTCACCGAAGCGGACGTGGCGAAGATTTGGGCGACCTGGGAAATGACTGATGGCTGGAGACGTATCCCGCCGATTGAGGAATCTATGGAAACTGCCCGGATGCTGCTGGACTTGGGCCATTCCGTGACGGTGTTGACCTGCCTTCCGGATGAAGTTGCCGGAAAGCAACGACGTTGGTCTTTGGATCGTTGGGGACTATCCCGGGCCGGTCTGATTACGGTGGATGGAAGGAAGAAGGATGGGTTGACCCAATGCCGGCCTCATTTCTTTGCTGATGACCGGCTTTACCACTGCCTGGAGGTCAGGGACGTGATGGTGCCCTACATTGCCAAAATCCATGCGTGCGAGTCAGAGGATGTTCCAGATGGCATTCATGAGTGTCAGGGGCTGAAGGACGCGGTAAGAGATTTCTTCAGGCAAGTTGGACGTTGAGGTTGTATTGATCAAAGGAGTTGGAAAATGGCAGGTGTGTGCAAGGTAATTATATTGGGGCGTCTGGGGCGTGATCCGGAGATGCGGTATATGCCGGACGGAAAGGCTGTAGCCACCCTTTCGATTGCTACGTCGGAAACTTTCAAGGACAAGAACGGTGACCGCCAGGAACGGACGGAGTGGCATCGGGTGGTGTTCTGGGAACGCAGGGCGGAGATCGCCGGAGAGTATCTGCGCAAGGGAAGCGAGGCATACATCGAGGGGCGACTACGCACGCGCAAGTGGACTGACAAAGACGGTCAGGAGCGCTATTCCACCGAGATTGCCGGCGACCGGCTCCAGTTGATTGGTAGCCGACGCGACGGGTCCGATGGCGACAGTCCCACGCCACAGCATGGCGGTGGGGGCGGCGGGGACATGGGCACTCCACCTACGGAAGATTTTGATGATGACATCCCGTTCATCACCAAGGCGGATACCCATCGGACTGGCCATGCACTCCCGCGTGTACGGTTCTAACGCGAATCGGGGCCTGCCCGAGCTATAGTCAAATCTGGTGTATCAGATTTTGCTAACATAGGTTAGGCGGCGCTCCGTTGATCATCCGGCAGGGTTTCATTAGCCGGTAATCCATCGA
>NZ_JAVRKK010000125.1:5515-6281 GCF_031962545.1 Candidatus Igneacidithiobacillus taiwanensis | reverse complement strand
ATGTGCCATCTCAATAGTGCCTGCATGGCCATCCGCCTCGGTCGAGAAAATCGCAGCGTCTTTCAAAAAACCCTGGCTCTCAACGACTTTTATGAGGATTCCGGCGATCCCGAGTATCCTTTTCCCCTGGGCCACATTCAATCTCTTGGCAAGGTAACGCCCGGTGTGCTTCATGCCGAACGCCCGGGCATACCTATTCCGGCGACGGCCTGGGCGGCCAGCCATTCAGTGGACTGGTGGCTTACCACAGAAGACCTGCCGGATCCCGACAATCGCGTTACCCTCGACGCCGATGGGGTGATCCGCCTGCATTGGCAGCCCAAAAACCGCGAGAGTCATCGACGGCTCTGCGCCAAGTGGCGACAGATGCTTCATCGTGTCGGTTTCTTTACGGTTTTTTTTCAACCCATGGACATTTCTGCTACCGCGCATCAGGTGGGGACCTGCCGCTTCGGGGAAGATCCAACCGACAGCGTTCTCGACCCCAACTGCAAGGCCCACGACCTCGATAATCTCTATGTCGTGGACGCAAGCTTCATGCCCTCCATCAGTGCCGTCAATCCCTCGCTGACCATCATGGCCAATGCCCTGCGGGTTGGTGCGCATCTACGCCAGCGCTTTGCGGACGGCAAGATATGAAACGGGGGAGCATTGCAGTTTTTGCCGCTGGCTTCTTGCAGGGCGCTGCTTTTGTCCTCATCCCCGCCTTGGGTTCGACCCTGCGCGGCGCTCCCTACGACTTGAGCAACAGCAAGATCGGAAGAGC
>NZ_JAVRKK010000125.1:1876-5505 GCF_031962545.1 Candidatus Igneacidithiobacillus taiwanensis | reverse complement strand
CAGTTATGGGCTGCTCTACTTCCCAGAAATCCTCGGCGCCGTCCTTGCCGCCCTGGGTGCCGGTAGCATCCACCAGCAGTTGGGGGCCAAGGGACTTTTTCGCCTGGGTGCTCTCGTCAACGCCGTAGCTATGGCTTGTCTCACGTTGGCCTATTTTGGCGCTGGCAATTTTCTGTTTGTCCTCCTTCTCGCCGAGACGCTTTTGCTTGGGGTGGGCTTTGGCCTGACCAATGCCGCCATCA
Source organism: Candidatus Igneacidithiobacillus taiwanensis (assembly GCF_031962545.1). NCBI lineage: Bacteria > Pseudomonadati > Pseudomonadota > Acidithiobacillia > Acidithiobacillales > Acidithiobacillaceae > Igneacidithiobacillus > Candidatus Igneacidithiobacillus taiwanensis. The sequence goes on along the minus strand of NZ_JAVRKK010000125.1, from coordinate 5,263 downwards.
ATCGCGCTGCCTCTTTGTTATTTACAGGCGCGGCAGCAGCAGCCGTTACCATCCTCAATGCCGTTATTGGTGGTGCCACCGCCGTGTCGCCGGTACTGCTACACTGGCTCTCCCAGCTAGGCGCTTGGAATATTTGGCCAGGCTTATTGCTCTTGCTTTGGCTTGCCTTGCTGCTGTTGCCCTTGGCTCGGGAAGAAAAAGCGGATAGCCAGGAATTGGGAGGGCTGCAGGCCTGGCGCCGGAGCATGTTGCCTTTTGCCCTGGGGGTGGTGATTTACGCCATTTGCGAGGGCAGCTTTGGGAGTTGGGCGGATGTGTTGGTGACCGTCGATCGCCACCTGCCCGCCGCCTCGGGTGCCCTCGCGCTCTCACTCTTTTGGGGGGGTATGACCGTGGCGCGTTTTCTTCTTGGGGCCATTCCTGATCATTGGCTGCCCCGCCGCTGGACCTATCTGGCTGCGCCCTTGGGCATGGCTGCATGCTTTTTGCTGATACCGGAACTCCGCTCTCCTGCCACCTTGATCATGGCCTTTACAGCAGCGGGATTTTCCTGCGGCATCTACTACCCGTACAGCATGTCGTACGGGATTGCGGCGCACCCCAAGGAAGGCACGCAAATGGCTGGTCTTCTCGTGGGTGCGCTGATGGTTGGCGAAGGCATTGGCTCCTCGGGGTTAGGACCGCTGCAGTCTCTCCTGCCCCTGGACCAGATCTATCGCTTCTCCGCCCTCTGGGCCATTCCCTTGCTGTATCTCGCGTGGCGTAACAGTCGAATTGCTCCTGAGGCAGGCCATGACTGACCGTGTGCTCATTCTTGGCGGCGGTTTTGCTGGCATTGCCGCCGCCAAGCGCCTCGCTGGACGAGGGCTGCAAGTCACCTTGCTCGATCAACACAATTATCATCTCTTTCAGCCCTTGCTTTACCAAGTGGCAACGGGGGAACTCCTAGGGGAAGCCATCTGCACGCCGCTACGACGGATTCTTTCCCAGGGCGGGATCGCCTTTCGCCTGGGTCGGGTAGAGACAATAGATCTGCAGCAGCGGCGAGTTACCCTGGCTGACGGGACTGCACTTTCCTACGACTATCTGCTGCTCGCCATGGGCACGGTAACTAACTTCTTCGGGAATCAGCAACTCGCCCGTACAGCCCTCGACATCAAGGGACTCGGTGCCGCGGAAAGGGCGCGCTCGACCGTTCTTCTGGCCTTGGAGCAGGCCAGTCAGGTCCAAGAGCCAATCCTTCGTAAGGCGTGGCTACATTTTGTCATTGCCGGCGGTGGTGCCGCGGGTGTGGAGTTCTGCGCCGCTCTGCTGGAAACGCTACAGGCGCTCGTCCCCAGCGAATACCCCGAGTTGGCTCCCCAGGAAATCGAGGTCACCCTGGTGCATGGGGGTGAGCGCCTCTTGCCGGGCTTTGCATCAAAACTACAGCAGCATGCCGCCCAACGCCTGCGCCATCTGGGAGCAAACCTTCGGCTACAAACCCACGTGCAACGGTACGATGGAAGGCAGGTACACTGTGATTCTGGGCCCGTTTTATTGGCAAAAACGCTGATCTGGACCGCGGGCGTGACCGCCAATCCAGTCTTGGAATCGCTGCCCGTTCCAAAGGGTTATGGTGGCCGTCTTCTGGTGGACGACTATTTACGGCTTCCCGATCATCCCGAAGTATTCGTGCTTGGAGATCTGGCTCTGCGACCGGAAGGATATCCCTGCCCTCAGGTGGCGCCCTTCGCCATGCAGTCAGGACACTATGCTGCGGAAGTGGTTTTGCAGTTGGTTCGACAACGGCCATTGCCAGCGCCTTTTGTCTATCGAGATCTTGGTAGCATGTCGGTCCTTGGGCGATTCGACGCCGTTTGCCAATTAGGAAAAACAAACTGGACTGGCTATCCCGCCTGGATGATGTGGCTTCTTTTGCATATCTACCGAATCATTGGTGCTCGTAATCGCCTACGCGCATTGCTCGATTGGTCTGGCGACTATCTGCGGCGTAGTCCGGCAGTGCAGCTGATTCGCGCCAGGGTAGAAGAGGGAGATGCTTGCAACAAAGAGGTACGCTAGGCTATTTGCGCATAATCAGATCTCTGGGTACTTCGATAATCCTATGCTGTTTGGAAATCTCTTGCCGCCACCTTGGCCCGAAGCTACACATTGGGGCGGGCGCATAGATAGCGAATATGTGGGCAACCTTATGGGCGGGCGTGAACGCAGCACCAGTGCCGACCTATTTGCCTATGCGCACCTGCGTGTGGACTCCAAGCCTTTTGGTTTAGGCCAGGGCCATTTCTATATGCAGGTGCTCGCGGCGCTGAATGCCCATGGTCGCCGGCCCGACGGCGGTGCCGGACTAACCCAAGCCGCCAGCAATCTCTACGCTGGGCAACAGCTGCGTCTAACCAAATTTTATTATACGGCGTATCGTGGTTCTACCATTTATCGAGTAGGAATGCTTAATATCTCGGATTATTTCAATGTGGTTGATGGTGCGCAATACCTGTTGAATAGTTCCTTTTGTCCTGTGCCCAATATCGGCGCCAATATTTCAGCGACGCCAACCATTCCCTATTCTGGTCTTGGCGTTATGGGCTCGCACAGATGGTACGATCAAGAAATAAAGGGAGCAGTATTTCAGGGAGACCCCATTCATCCGTTTAGCGGGGTTTTTAGTCGTGGCAGCTTTGCCATCCTTGAATGGGACCGCGAAGCGCAGATTGGTCGCTATACGCTGCAGTGGCAAGCTGGTGCTTGGCAATATACCCAGCGCAGGAGTCTCGCAGACAGTACCGGACCGGCAGGCAATGGTCTCTATTTTGCTGGTGCTGCGGCTGACGATACGCGAGGAGCTTTTTTCATGGCGGCAAGGAACCTCCGCGGTGGCGATCCGGTTACCACCTTCATGGGTGCTGGTGCGTATTTCTTCGGCTTGCTGCCGCATAGCGGAGAGGACGTCACGGCAATTGGGGTTGCCAATGTTTGGCTACGGGGCGGTGGCACGGAAACCGTCTGGGAATTATCGTACCGCATGCATATCGCCAACAATCTATACCTGCGTCCAGACCTGCAGTATTCTCCCAGGCCCTCGGGACGCTATGCATCGGCTCTGGTTGCTCTTCTACGCCTGCGTTGGCGCTTCTAATCGTAAATCTATCTGTAACTAGCGGCGTGATTCTGTAGATCGCGTATTATGTGTCGAGTCATTGTTTTTCCCGCTCTATGGCAAAGGAGTTTTGCAGAGTCTAGCGGATAATATTGTCTTCATATCTCTACCTGTAATAGTCCATCTGAGCAAATCCGAGAATCATGGACTATACTTAACATGGTGAAGTTGTATTTAGTGCTCATGCTTGCAAAAAGGAGATGTGATGACCAAAAATCCAATCATTG
>NZ_JAVRKK010000125.1:0-1866 GCF_031962545.1 Candidatus Igneacidithiobacillus taiwanensis | reverse complement strand
ACCGGTATTCATCCCATGGCCGGCCGCTATGGCGGCGGCGCTATCGATATGCACGAGACGCTGAATCCGATTGCCATGTTTCAATACACCGTATGGAAAGATGTGCAATCGCACGAGGAGATGCACCACGATAATTTTAAGGAAATTTATGAGCTCTGTGGGGACTGCCTGGGTATGGTTATCGAAGGGCCATGGGAGCCGTACTATGAAATTGTCCGATCGGATTTACCGCCAATCATTGCTATGACAGATATTCCTGCGGCCTTGGGTGGTGCCTTCGCCAAGCAGGAAGCTGTTCCCAAGGTTGCACTGGCGGCCAAGAGATCCATTGCTATTGGCGATCATTGGGTCATGGACGGGCACGAGCAGCAATTTGAGGAAGGGGCTGAAAAGACCTTGACTTGGTTCAAAGAAAATGTGCCCGGAATGATTGGCTGGATGATATTGAAGCAATTTGGCGTGTCTGCCATCGGCTCATTCCAGCTCGATCCCAAGGGCATGCTCAAGGCCACTCTTGGTGCTAATCCGCCGGAGTACAACACCAACCGCGGCAGTGCAATCCCCACAACACCGCCGATTCCAGGGCAAACACCCGTACAGTATTTGGTTCACATGGAGTGGGAATCGCCCGAAGCGGCACACATGGGAATCGCCCACGCCATGCTCGACTACGAATGTCGCCAGATCCATAATGAGGGAGTTCTTGCTCATCTCGACAAGGGCCCATACTACCAACTCTTTGCGCCGATGATGGAGCAGGGGCAGTGGCGTAAGAAGTTGGTGAAGTGACCAACAGGAGATAGTAGTCGATGTTGTTTTGAGCTCGCGCACTGGCGCGAGCTTTTTCTGTTGGTGATGAATTGGCAAGCCTAAATAATTATGCTATGCGGAGAGCGAATAAAAGTTCTCACAAGATTATTGCTATCAGGGCAAAATATGTCAGCAAAATTGGAAGTAAGGACCGCGCATGATATCTGGTCAAATTTTTTATTGTGGGAACCGTAAAGGGTGGAGCTACTTCTCTATATCGATATCTGCAAGGTCATCCGCAGGTCTTCCTTCCCGATTTTAAAGAGCCGCATTTTTTCTCAAGAATGGCACCGGTAAAAGAGCGCTTACACCTCGTCGAGTTTGTTGATAACGAGAAAGAGTATTTACAGTCATATCAAACCGCAAAAGATTGCCAAGCAATGGGGGTGCAAGAACTTAAAATCTCTGGTGCTCTGAAGCTGCGCAGAGAATCTATCAAAAGGCTCCCGATGCCAAGATAATCGTTCTCCCCAGAGACCCAATTGTACGTGCTCATTCTCATTATCTGATGGATTATCGAGAGGGAGTAAATAATAAAGACTTTACCATCAAAATGTTAGAAGAAGATTTTTGTTGTGCCCGAAAAGGTTTTGGGATCTCCTATCTTTATGTTGATTTGGGTTTATACTATGAGCAGGTGAAAAGATATATAGAGACTTTTGGTAAAGATAACGTACTGGTGTTGCCGTCTCGAGAATTGTTTGAGGATCCGCAGGCCATCGCGAAACGGGTGGCTAGCTTTCTAAAAATTGACGCTGCTGCATTTAATCCGGAAATTTTTCAAACGGCACACAATAGGCTCAAGGCGTCGCGTGGCGCATGGTCGAGAAGGGTTGCTGGGCATCCCTGGGCACGATGGATTGGCTATCATCTATTGCCGAGAAAGCGGCAGTGGTGGCTGTATCAACATCTCATTCTCAAGGCGGCAGACAAGCCAAAAATAGATCCCGAAGTTCAACACTAGGCCGGCTCAAAAATGAAGTGCAACACCTTTGGTCCAAGGAGACTGGAGGTGAACAATGGGCAACCAGTATCAGCACTTGAGCATGGATGAGA
>NZ_JAVRKK010000124.1:0-6284 GCF_031962545.1 Candidatus Igneacidithiobacillus taiwanensis | reverse complement strand
TCTAACACATTGGAATGTGACCATTTACCATCGTAGTCGGCGTGCTTGTTGCTTTTTCGGTATTTCCAGAGAAACCAGATGATGAGCAGGGCGGTAATGCCGACAATAGCCAGCATCACTCCCACATCAATCATCATGTAAGTGTAACTGGCGCTCGCTCCTACCCCTTTGGGATCGAAGATCCACCAAGGCGAGTGGCGAGCACAGCCGCTCAGGGTGAAGACGAGGCCGGGTACCGAGGCGAACCGCGCCAAGCGGAGAGGCGTGCGAAATTGCATGAATTTGCTCCTTAGCGTTGATCCAGAGACAACTTGATCTGAACATTAGATGTTATAGCCTACAAATTTGTATAGGTACAATCTGGAATTTTCTAGGCTTTGTTGAAAAAGATAAATAAAAACAGATATAATATAGTGTTATGCTAATACAGATTTTAATTAATTGAAGAAACTGCTTTTTATAAATCGGTTATTAATATCTGGTTTTTGATAATTGCTTGGACAGCGAAGCAAAGAAGCTCCGGTTGGCTGTCATAAAAACGTCACATTGCCCTGCTAGACTGCGGTTTAGTTTGCACAAAGGAGAGAGTGATGTCTGAAGCGACGACGATGGAAACCGAGGAAGCGGAACAGGCACCGGCAACTGTAGCCGATATCCCTAGTGATCTGAGCCCGGAAGGAATTCGGAGTTTTACGGTCAGTGACAGCACGGAGATGGCGCAGCAACACCATCTTGCGGCGGTGCGGCGCTATCTCGCCGAACATCAGCTCGACGCCAGTAGTGGCAATATCGCTGCCGCTCTCGCCATTGTTGCATCGGACGTTTCTGCAGACGATATTCGCATGATCCACGCCGAGCTGGAAAAAGAGCGGGTTGCCGATACCGACGACACTCTGAACCCCGATTGGCGTAGTGGTGCATACCCCTATAAAAATCGGATGACCCGGCGCGACTATGAGTATCTCAAATACGATCTGCAGGTGGAACTGCTCAAGCTACAGGCATGGGTCAAAAACACCGGACAGCGCTTGGTAGTGGTATTTGAAGGGCGCGATGCAGCGGGTAAGGGGGGTACGATCAAGCGGTTCATGGAGCATCTCAATCCCCGTGGTGCGCGCGTGGTGGCCTTGGAGAAGCCTTCAGAGCGCGAAAAAGGACAGTGGTATTTTCAGCGTTATGTGGAGCAGCTACCGACGGCCGGAGAAATGGTCTTTTTTGATCGCTCTTGGTACAACCGAGCAGGCGTAGAGCGGGTAATGGGTTTTTGTTCCGAGCAGGAGTATCAAGAATTCATGCGGCAGGCACCGGAATTTGAGCGCCATTTGGTATATAGCGGCATCTATCTCATCAAGTTTTGGTTTTCGGTTACCCGAGAAGAGCAACGACGCCGGTTTGAGGAACGCCGCCATCACCCGCTGAAACAGTGGAAATTATCTCCCATGGACCTTGCTTCGCTGGATCGTTGGGAAGACTACACCCGCGCCAAGGAGACCATGTTCTTTCATACGGATACCGCCTACGCGCCCTGGACGGTGGTCAAGTCCGACGACAAAAAGCGGGCGCGCCTCAATGCCATGCGCCATCTCTTGCACACGATTCCTTACGAAAACAAGGATGTGCAGGCCATTGGCAAGGTCGATCATCTGATCGTCAGCCGTGCCCACGTGATGTACGGCGAGACTTGCCCGCAGGATCTCAATCCTTTTCAGCCGACGCGAGAAAACTGATGCCTCATGCATCGCGGCGTGCTCGCCACAGGGAGCGCGCCGGGATTTTGCTTTGTCGACAGCGGTCTTTATATTTACCGGCGATTTCTGCGACCTCTGCCAGTAAACCAGCAGACAGGGTAATAGGTTGTAGACCCAGGTTTTGTAAGCCCTGATTTTCCACCCGAAGATCGTTTTCGGTTTGCTCCTTTCTCGGGTTATCGACAAATTGCAGCTCGGCGCCCGTGAGTTCATGAATGAGGCGTGCAAGATCACGCACGCGGTGGGTTTCGGTCGTTTGATTGAAAACCCGCACCCGTTCTCCAGGGGCAGGCGGATGTTCGATGGCAAGGCGTATGCACTGCACGGTGTCGCGAATATGAATGAAAGCGCGGGTCTGTCCGCCGGTGCCGTGCACTGTAAGTGGGTGGCCGACGGCCGCCTGTAGAATGAAGCGATTGAGTACCGTGCCAAAATCGCCGTCGTAATCGAAGCGATTGATGAGTCGCTCGTCGCGTTTGGTCTCTTCCGTTTCCGTACCCCAAACAATACCCTGGTGCAGATCGGTAATACGCAACCCGTCGTTTTTATTGTAATAGTAAAAAAAGAGTTGGTCCTGGGTTTTAGTCATGTGATAAATAGAGCCGGGATCCGGGGGGTAGAGGATTTCGGTATCCTCACTTTCTTCGCCATTTTCAGGTGAGAGCAAACGCACCTTTTGATAGCCTTCGGGTAGCGTGAAACGGGAGGTTTTATAGCCATAAACCCCCATGGTTCCTAAATGTACCAGGTGGCAGGACTCCTCCATGGCATTTTCGACAATGGCGCAGAGCACATTGTGGGTAGCGTTGAGATTGTTATCGACGGTAAAGCGTTTGTGCCAGGCCGATTTCATGGAGTAGGGCGCCGATCTTTGTTCGGCAAAGTGGACAATGGCGTCGGGACGCCAGCTTCCAATGAGAGATTTGAGCTCGTTGTAATCGCGGGCGATATCGAAAGTCGATAGCCCAATCTTCTGCCCAGTGAGTTGCTGCCAGGTTTCGATGCGCTCGGTAAGGGAGCGAATGGGAGTGAGGGACTCCACTCCCAATTCTTCATCCTGTCGGCGTCGAACCATATTGTCGATGATATGGAGCTCGTGCCCTTGGGCAGAAAGATGCAAAGTGGTGGGCCAACCACAAAAACCGTCACCACCGAGTACGAGAATCCGTTTGTGCATAGTCGTTGGCTTCCATTGTTGTCTCTGCCGACAGAGTAGGGGAGAGCCATGGCGATTGGCAATCCTTGCCTCCCACGAATCGGCGCCCTGAAGGTTCATAAAACTGTCATATTCTTGTGCTAGGGTTATGACTTTATCGACAGCAGCCGGGAGCCATCATGAGCAACACGGATCTTCTCGACCAGTCTGGGGTAACGCGCAAGCATCGGCGTATTCTCTGGGCCTCCGGTTTGGGCATTTTCCTCGATGGCTACGACTTGAGCATCATGGCGGTAGCCCTGATTCTGCTCAAAGAACAATGGCACCTGACGCCGGCGCAGCTGGGAGGACTGGGTACCGCCGCCCTGGTCGGTGCCTTGGTTGGCGGGCTCTTTGGCGGGCCGATTGCCGATCGCTGGGGCCGCAAAACGATCTATTTGATCGACATTGCGGCCTTTTTCTTTGCCGCCCTGTTTTCAGGCCTCGCCTGGGATGCTACCTCGCTGATCGTGCTGCGTTTTTTTCTGGGCTTGGGAGTGGGCGCAGATTACCCCCTGAGCTCTACTTACATGGCGGAGTTCTTGCCCAAGAAATCACGCGGCGCATCCATGACCTGGATTTTTGGGCTGTGGATGGGGGGTGCTTTGGTCTCGAGTCTGGTTGGTCTCGCGCTCTTGCATACGGGGCCCGACGCCTGGCGTTGGATGCTCATCTCGGGTTCTCTTCCGGCCCTGCTCGTGCTTTGGCTGCGCCGCAATTTGCCGGAGTCGCCGCGCTGGTTTTTGCGTCGAGGTCGCTGGGCAGAAGCGGATGAGGTCGTGCGCTGGTTGGCGCCGCAGCTCAGCACCGTCGAGCGTCAGCAAGCCCTGGCCGAGCTTGCCGCCAGCATGGAGGGAGCACGCAAGCACAACTGGTTCGATCTCTTTGGGAAGACCTATCGGCGCCGCACCCTGTACGCGGCCGTGCCTTGGTTTTTGATGGATGTGATGGGCTACGCCATGGCGATTTTCATGCCCATCATGCTTCTACACCTCGGTTTGCACACCCACGAAGCCGCCCTGATTGGCAACACCGTATTCACCGCCAGCTTTGTTTTGGGCTGGGTGCCCTTGGCGCTGCTCATCGATCGTATTGGTCGGCGCCAAACGCAGTTTTGGGGCTTTCTTGGTGACGCCCTGGGGCTCGCTCTCGTTGGTGTCTTTGCCCTCACGGGTGAACCGCCTTTTGCCGTTGTTGCCATCGGTTTGATCCTTTTTCAGGTATCCAACAGTTTTGGCCCCGGCAACACTACCTGGATCATTCCTTCCGAACTCTATCCCACGGAGCTGCGGGCCAGTGGTCATGGCTTTAGCACGGCTTTCAGCCGCGTTGGCGCGGCCGTAAGCGTCTATTTTTTGCCGGTCATTCAGGCCAAGTTTGGCATGGGGGTGTTGATGTTGACCTTGGCCTCGGCTGGCCTGCTGGGTGCTATCCTGACGCGGGTGCTTGGGGTGGAGATGGCTTGTGAGCCGCTACCGGAGGCCGGCGGCAGCAGCCCGGGGGTTGTGCGCCGCGAAGCAGCCTGATCAGCCCCGTGCGGGCACCAGGTTCTCGAGAAAATTTAGGGTGCAACTACGCCAATCATAGGCAAGGGCGGCGCTGCGGCAGTCCTCGCGCCGTAGTTGCAGCGCGAGCAAAGCTGCCTCGCGAAGATCCTCACGCATATAGCCATTGACGCCATCGATGATGCTCGCCTGTGGCCCGATCACTGGGTAAGCGGCCACTGGTACGCCACAGGCATTGGCTTCGCGCACCACGAGGCCCAAGGTATCAGTCTTGCTAGGAAAAATCATGACATCGGCCGCGGCAACATGGCGGCTGAGTTCTTCGCCGTGCAACATGCCGTGCCAGTGCACGTTTGGATAGCGTTGGCGCAGTTCGGCGGCCTGCGGCCCGTCGCCAATGACGTGCTGGGCACCGGGCAGGTCGAGGCGCAAAAAATCTTCCACATTTTTTTCTACGGCGACTCGGCCAAAGTATACAAAGGCTGGCCGTGGCCCCGGCAAAACGGCCGCGGGATCCTGGTCTGGCCAAGGCCGAAACAGATTGCTGTCGACGCCTCGGCTCCAGAGGACGAGATGGCGAAATCCCCAGCCCCGCAGCTCGTCGGCAAGGGGCTGATTGGAAACCATGGTGAGTGCCGCACCATTGTGAAACCAACGTAAAAAACTGTAGGCCACGGGCAAGGGTACTGGCAGGCGCGCGGCGATATATTCCGCAAAACGAGTGTGGAAGGAGCTAGTAAAGCGCCAACCCTGGCCGGCACACCATAGCCGTGCTGCAAGACCAAGCGGACCCTCGGTGGCAATGTGGACGGCATCGGGTGCAAAACCTTGCAGCGCCCGCCGTACTTGCGAAAACGGCTGCAGCGCCAGGGCGATTTCGGGGTAAGTGGGGCAGGGCATACTCGCTTGCTCACCGCTATGAATGACCAAGACTTCATGGTCGAGGGCGCGAAGTTCCTGCACGGTGCTCTGTAGCGCGCGCACCACGCCATTGACCTGCGGCGCCCAAGCGTCGGTCACCAAGGCAATCTTCATACGGTCTCCTGTAGGGGCAAGGGTAGTGATTCGATCGGTTGCTGACGGAGTTCCGACCAGCGCACCAGGCGCAACTGACCATCAAAGTCTTCGATGAGAGCAGTGCAGCTTTCTACCCAGTCGCCATCGTTGTAATACTGTATACCGTGCATCTCTTTGCATTCGGCGTGGTGGATGTGCCCGCACACGACCCCATCGTAGCCGCCGCGCCGGCACTCGCGCGCAACAAATTCTTCGTATTGACCAATGAACTGCACCGCCCGTTTGATGCGATGTTTGATGAAGGCACTGAGCGACCAGTGGCTGCGGATACCAAAGAGGCGGTTGAAGCGTTGGTGCCAGCGATTGAGACTGAGCAAAGCGCTATAGCCGCGGTCACCGAGATGGGTGAGCCAGCGCGCATATTGCATGCTGAGGTCGAAAAGATCGCCGTGGATGATCCACAGGCGTCGCCCGTCGGCCGTTTGGTGCAGGCAGTGGGGAACGATCTGGATATCGCCCAGGGCCAAGCCTTTGTCATCTGCCTCGAGAAAGGCATGGAGCAGGCCCAAGACCGGATCGTGGTTTCCCTGCACGTAGGTGACGCGCACCCCCGCCCGGGCCTGACGAAGGATCTTCTGCACTACGGTGCTGTGGGTGCTGGGCCAAAACCAGCGCCGGCGCAAGGCCCAAAAGTCGATGATGTCGCCAACCAAATAGAGATGGCGGTTTTAAGTTTGAAGTGCAACACCCGCATATAACTCTCTGACTTGCTGCGCCATAACTTCGGCGGGTGTCCGAAATCCCAGACATTTCCTGGGG
>NZ_JAVRKK010000123.1:0-6296 GCF_031962545.1 Candidatus Igneacidithiobacillus taiwanensis | reverse complement strand
CCCTGGGTGATCTGCCCGCCGGTGTCGCTGCCCATATAGCCTGGCGGCGGGCCGAAGGCTCGCCATTGGCTTCCCTCTCCACTTACTTCATTGGCGTTGAAGCGGACTATTCTGCGAATGTCCCCATAGACCAGTTCGGCAATGGCCTTGGCGGATTCTGTTTTCCCAACACCGGATGGTCCGGTAAAAAGAAAAGACGCTAGCGGTTTATTCTTGCGCCGCGCCAAGCCGGACGTGACTCGGCGGATGGCTCGCTCAATCTGGCGAATTGCGGCATCCTGGCCGATGATTCTGGTACTGGCCATGCTCAGATGGATGTCGGTTGCGATTCCTGTGCTCATCGCGTATTCCTCTTTTTCTGCTTACTTTTACTGTGGACATTTTACCATAAAAAATAACCATCTCTCCTTTATCTATGACTAAAAGAAAAAACATCTTTTGCAAATGGCAAGAAAGCCATTGTTTGTGAAAATCGGAAGAAAGGTATGAGGCTCTAGTTGGCCCACCTCTTTTTTGTTTCCGAAGAAAGGGCGAAATGCAGAATTTTTATGGTAATCTAATTGCAAGAGCGCAACGATGCGTACAGCAAGCTTATACACCCAGAGACCCCAGCCGATGGAGGGGACAAATCAGCGGCAGCGGAGATGGTGTACACAGGGGCACCTCGAAAAACCCCATTGGTACTGGGCTTTTGATAGAATAGAGCGTAGCTGGATGGCAGTGGGGATAGTGGAATGATTGCGCGCAGAACGGCGGTGAAGAACGATCTCTTGGCTGATGAGGGCTATATCCAGAAAGTAGAAGCTATGGGCGATCCCCTCCAGAAAATCGAGGCAGTTGTCGATTTCTCCGCCTTGGCCGAAGCGGTGGAGAGAATTGCCCCGCGCCCAGAGCAGTCAAAAGGTGGGCGGCCTCCCTATCCCACTGAAGTGATGGTTCGGATACTGGTGCTCAAGCGCCTGCATGCCCTTTCCGACGAGCAGGCCGAGTTTCAACTGCTGGATCGGCGTAGCTTCCGACGTTTTTGTGGTTTGGAACATTCCCGGAATATTCCTGATCGCACCACCATTTGGAATTTTGAGAACCGTCTGGGCGTCGAGGGAGTACAAGCGCTCTTTGTGGCATTGGATCGGCAGATTCAAGCCCACGGACTCGAAGCCCGAGCGGGGCAAATCATCGACGCCACTCTGGTTCCTGCCCCCAAACAGCATTTCACCAAAGAGGACAAAGAAATACTTGAGCAGCATGCGGTTCCTGCCGACTGGAAACCAGCCAAGCGCTGGCAGAAGGATGTCGATGCCAGCTGGACCAAGAAACACGGGAAGTCTTACCACGGTTACAAGTTCACAGTGAGCGTAGACCGCAAGCACAAGCTGATCCGGAATTGGGTGGCCGACACAGCCAAAGTCCATGACTCCCAGCACCTGGAAGCCGTACTGGATGACTGGAACACCAGCGCCGAGATCTACGCCGACAAAGGCTATGTCGGTGCAGAGCGAGAGGAGCGGCTACAGGAGCAGGGATATCGTCCCCAGATCCAACGGAAAGCAAAGCAAGGAAAACCCCTCTCTGCCTGCCAGGAACGGCGCAACCGCCGCATTGCCCGGATTCGGGCGCGGGTGGAGCATGTCTTTGCTGCCATCGCCCAGTGGGGTGGCAAGCGTATTCGCACCATAGGACAGGCGCGTGCCACCTTCGCCATGGGCATGATGATCATCGTCTACAACATGCGCCGTTTGGCGTTTTTGGGGGCGTAGTCTGCCTGCATGTCAGGAAATCGGGTAAAAAGCCCAAAATAGAGGGAAAACTCGGCTCACAATAGCCATTTTGGGTCCGTCTGGCGCTTTGATGATCCAGTTGCCGAAGTTTTTAGGGGTTAATCGAGGTGCCCACAGGGGAAGCACCCGACAAAGGGTGGCTAGTAAAACTCCGCCCCGGTGGCACCAGGCAAAGCCGAACTACGGCCGAGAACGTGGAAAGAAACGAAAATGCAGTGGCACCCCATACCCGCCGAAGTGAGAACGACGGGCGGGTGCCTCCTGTAAACTAAAAAAAGGGTTTCTCATTATTGCGCCAGTGCAAAGTGGTTACGACAATACCATCCTCTCCTCGCTGTTCCCCTATCGGTTTTTCCAACAACCCATCTTTTTGCGGGTCTTTCCAACAACCTCCGAGTCCTGCCCGAAAACATTGGCCGGGAGGGTCTCGGCGGACGTTTCCAATCAATGATGGTTGGGTGGACTACAGGATTATGTACTTCAAAACCGTATCTTTTGTATCATTTAACTAAGCTCCAAGTATATCCATCATTGCTTATGTATAGTTTATTTTGATGGTAACCAGGGACAGATTCGTAACCAAGTAATGCGTCATTATCGGCAGCTATCTGATCAAGTAATGGTTTTTTTACTTTTTTACCATTAACTAGTATATATTTTCCAACAAAGTCCAGAATTATCTTACCATCATATTCTGCCGGCAAGATACCGTTGGTAGGCTTTGTCGGAAAATTTCCACTTAATATAGAGCTTCTTTGCACGTTATAACTGTAGTATTTCTTTCTTGACCAGTTGTAGAATATTATTTTATTGCCAATACAAGTGCTGCTGCCATATCCTGCGATGTTTAGCACGTGTTTTTCAAGGTTGCTCTCGTTGGAAGATGTTAAAAGAAGTGTCACGCTTTTGCTGCCGGAAGGTGATGAAATACTGTATTCTCCAAATTTGTAGAAAGTGCCATCACAATAATATATTGGATGATTTGCCATGTTGTGCTTTGTGTAGGATGACCACGGGTTATCAGTGCACTTCCAGTTTACCCCACCAGTACTTGTGCAAACGTAATTAGTAAGATATGTTCCGTAAAATTTCCCATTTGAGAAAAAAAGAGTTTCTGGCCAAAATCCGGCTTCATTGGAATTGGTTCTTAATTTAGTCCAATTAATTCCATCCACAGATTTGTGGAAGCTGCCCGCGTGATCAGCTAACCAGAATCCGTTTCCGTACACAGCCTGATTAATAAGGCTGGTAATATCTGATCTAAAAGCCTCTCCGTCATTTTTTATTTTCCATACAACTCCGTTACTAATTGCCAAGAAATAATTATCTCCGGTGAATAATCTTGGACCATTCCCAAGCATGGCAAAGGCTGAAGAGGAAAATAAAAAAGTTAATCCCGACAGCGCTGAAATTAATTTTTTGTATTTATACAGACTCATGATATTCTCCTTACCGGCGATAATGTTTTCTTGAGAACTCAACTAATCTTGCATGGCCCTGTGGATATACCGCTAATTAATCTTTCATTAACCCAAAACTCCTTCTGGTGATCAGCACTCTTTGTCTTCGGATGGATGGATCCGATCCGCACAAAGTCCCCTGAAACACCCAGAACACGGACGTCGCTAGCGGTTGCGGCCAGTCCATTCGAATAGTGTATGCAATAGTCCTGACCAATTTTCAGGAAAGGGGCTGCACTGCTTTCAACCACAGAGTTAGAGCTTTTACAACCGGCTAACGCCAGCACAACGGAGGACAGCAATATGAAATTGATCTTGCGCACAAAACCTCCTTTAGTAAATAATCTTTACGCACCTCATAGAGGTGCCTCGAAAAATCACGATTATTCCAATGTTTATTTGTTATGTGGTTGGCTACTGCCTCTAGTACCGAATTCTTCGGTATGCACTATAAATGGTGGCTTCAAGTTTGCTCGCATGTCAAATACAAGACCTTTTGCACTATTCTGTCTTATGGTTCTGGTCAACGGCTGGACGGATGGCCTGCTTTTGCTGGGTTCTCCGCCTGCTAGTAATGGGCAGTTATGAGACAAATCGGTGATGCTATTCATTTTGGATTGAACCTGGAAACTCACGGCGGGCATGCACCACGCTCACAATCTCAACGCTGGTGGCTGTAACACGATAGAAAACGATATAGTTCGGATGGGCAATGATCTCGCGCAAGCCGGGAATTCGTTCACTCTGACGATATAGATAGGGATGTTCGGCAGCGGGCAAGACAGATTCTTCCAGCAGGCGTTTCATGCGCCGCGCCGCTGATGGATTCTCTCTAGCGATGTAGCGAATGATATTCGCTAGGTCATCACGGGCTGAGGCCCGCCAGACAATGGGTAGCAACTCAGAGTTTCCTCTGAGCAGATGTTTCGGCTTCCGCTATGATTGCGTCCATTTCGGCCATCACCTCGTCATGCGGAATACAGGGTCGCTTATCAGCCAAGCTCGACGCGACCTTTGTACGCAGCCACGCGGTATAGCTAGTTTCCTGCTCTGACGTCTCAAACTCGGAGATAATAGAAGATAGAACGGGATTCATTCTGGGCGCTCCTCATCCCTGGTGAGGGCTTACCCCTCATTCGGCCAACCATGTGGCCCTTACAGCATATATTAGGCGGTTTCCTGGTTTGCAGGAAACCATCGATAAATGTGCGCCACCGCGTGGATGGAGCCAGCAAGCAAGTGGAGAATGCTGAGAGAATCTCCGGCCACTAAAAAGCACCCAGACACTCTGGAAGAGCCGGATCTCGCCAGCTTTCACGCTATACCAAACCGGCAAGGCATTATCTCCGGTTGTTACTGGGCGGTTTCAAGTTTGAAGTGCAACACCCGCATATAACTCTCTGACCTGCTGCGCCATGACTTCGGCGGGTGTTACGGTGGTTAGAGAGCCAGATCTCCAACGGCATATGGGAAGGGTTCAACAGCCTGATCCAGGCCGTCAAGGCCAAAGCCCGGGGCTATCGCACTACCAAGAACTTCGTCAACATGGCATATCTGGTCTTGGGTAAGCTAAATCTGAGGCTACCCACCTAAAATGTCGAGGAACCTGTTTTTCGTGTGTAGATCATGGATAGCGCGCAGCCGCATGGCTATAAAAAGTGCTAACAAAACAAATATATGGCTGTATGCGGATCCTCCAAAGTTTTCATACGTAAGCCCTGGATGGAAGAGGGCCGTTGGCGATAAATAGGGGCTAGGGCCGCGCAGGAACGTGCTGTTCTTGATGTGATATATTTGGTCAAATATATTGAATAGCGTCAGGTGCAGCCAAGGGGTCTGTGGGAGGCCTTTTTTGGGTACCGCTATATCTGAGCAACTATATTGTTTTGAACGCAAACCAGCAAAGGAGGCGGTCCGTGGACATGCGACAGCAAAATTGTAGTCAGCACCAGAGTGAGGTCTTGGGGAACGCAGGGACGGAAACGGAAAATCCTGCCATGGGCAGAACCAATGCGACCGCATTTGATATCTCCAGTTTCGGTGGAGAAAAGGCTATTGTGGTTCCGGCCTATCCCGATCTCTGCTTCCCGGAGGTCGTCTTCCCCACGCGGCGGGTCGCCCTGGTGGCGGGGGTGGAAAAAATCAGGGAATTGGTTGTCGAGCACCATCGCCTCCTCTGGCATAGCCCCTTGCAACCCATTTTCGGCAACGACGAAAAACACTTTTGGAAGGCGGTGGAATTGACAGCAGATTTCCATGCAGAGGCCTGCGGCGGACCGAAACTCTATACCCAAAAGCGGGGTCATCCG
Source organism: Candidatus Igneacidithiobacillus taiwanensis (assembly GCF_031962545.1). Lineage (NCBI taxonomy): Bacteria > Pseudomonadati > Pseudomonadota > Acidithiobacillia > Acidithiobacillales > Acidithiobacillaceae > Igneacidithiobacillus > Candidatus Igneacidithiobacillus taiwanensis. The sequence continues at coordinate 749 of NZ_JAVRKK010000123.1, read as the reverse complement.
CACCTGCGCGTACGGCATTTTCCCTTCACCATCCGGGAAAGGGATCGCGAACTCTGGCTGGATCTCTATGTAGAAGCCCTACGCAAGGTTGCCTTTCCCCTGGAAGTGGCCGAGGAATACTGGCAGTGGATTGAGGCCCTTTCCATCCGCATGATCAACCGCCGCAGCACCGTAGCCCCACCGGTGCGCATCCCCTTCCGCACCATCGCCCATCAACTACGGCAATAGGATATACGTCATGTCGTCCAAGGATTCGTTACGACTTTCTTTATATATAACCATAATCAGCGCGTTTTCTGCCCATGCCTGCGCGGCGGCGGAGGGCCAAACGGTATCCACGCTGGGTACCATTACCGTACAGGCCCCCGCATCGGTTGCCTCTGGACCGGTCTCTCTTCTTTCTGGACCCGCTACGGGCTATGCGATCACCCGGGAGTCCTTGCCTACCCTCGGCGGGGCCGGTCAGGTCAATCCGTACTTGGCCGTAACCACGCTACCATCGGTGGTTGCCCAAAATCCCGACGCCTATGGTCTGGGCAACCTCGTTGGTGGGACCAAAGGGATCCGCATCCGCGGGGAAAGCAATCCCCACGGCGCCATCGGCACTGTGGAGGGCTTGCCCCTCTTTGGCCTCAGTCCCGGGCCGGGCAGTTTATTCCTTTTCGATATGGAAAATCTTTCTCGTATCTCGCTCTATGAAGGAGCAATTCCCCCGGATAAGCTGGCTATTTTTACCACGCAGGGGGTAT